>CAYFSB010000076.1:6091-7573 GCA_964345655.1 uncultured Oscillospiraceae bacterium | reverse complement strand
TCGCTTTTTTCCGCAACCGACTTCTGTGAGGGCGTCACAATAAAAGGCGCAAAATATCCGCTGTGCGGAGCAAGGCTTACAAACTCCTTTCCAATCGGAGTAAGCAACGAATGGCGGGATGAGTGTGTGGAGCTTGAGCTTGACAGCGGTATACTGCTGATCGTTATGTCAAAAAAATAATCCTGAAAAGGTGTGATTGATATTACCGGTTTTTTTGTTATTTTACTCCTGCTGCTGTGCATTGCCTGCTACACAGGCCAAAACTTTTTTAACCGCCTTTTCTCAACCAGCTATACAGGCCCTTCCGGCGCGGCAACGCCTGTATTCGCCTCTATCTATGGGTTGATAGTCGGTCTTGTGACATTGTGCATAAACAGACTGTCCTTTGCCCCCTCATCCCTGACCTGGATCTTGGGCTGCTGCAACGGGGTCATTCTGTTCCTCTTCAATCTGGGGATGATACAGGCCGCCCGGACAGGCCCATATGCCTTTCAAAGCATTGTTATGCTCTTTGGCAATATTGTGGTCAGCGCTTTATTTTCCGCATTTTACTGGGGCGACAGTCTCACGGTCATGCAGCTTGTGGGCATCGCGGTAATGCTCGCCTCATTTGTTGTACTCAACAGCGGTGGGCTGAATTTCAGCGGCGTTAAAAAAGGATATTTTCTCTGGGTCGCGTCGCTCTTCCTTACAAACGGAATATACGGGGTACTTATGGATGCCCAGCAGCGCATTTATACCCAGCAGCGCAACGAGATGATAATCATAACATTTTTGTCCTCTGCTCTTGTATCGCTGGTCTACCTGCTGCTGACCGAGCGCGGCAAAACTTTTGCCGCATTTAAAATGAATGGCAAGGCCCGCATTTTTGTCCTGTCCAGCAGCCTTTGTGCCGCTTTTGCCGTTGTTCTGCTGATGACGCTGCTCAGTTATATTCCGGTCTACATATTGTATACCATCATAAACGGCAGCATCCTCGTCACATCCATTCTGCTCTGCGCCATCGTCCTCAAGGAAAAGATGACAAAGACAACTGTGCTTGGCATTCTTTTGTCTGTAGGCAGCGTGATTTTACTCAGTATGTAATCAGACCGCCCCTCCCGAAGCAAATCGGGAGGGGCGGTTTTTTTATCTTTTTACAGCAGGATTATTCCCGCCTGCTGGCATTTTTCCATTGTAGTGTCATCCCAGATGGAGGCCTGCACCTCGCCTATGTGGGCCTTGCCCAAAAGCAGCATGGAGAGTCTTGACTGGCCTATGCCGCCGCCTATCGTCAGCGGAAGCTCCCCGTTCAAAATCGCCCTGTGGTATGGCAGGTTCCGTCGCTGGTCACAGCCGGATATTCTGAGCTGTCTGTCCATAGCCTCCGGGTCCACCCTTATGCCCATTGAGGATATCTCAAAGGCACAGCCCAGCTGTTCGTTCCAGAACATGATATCGCCGTGAAGCGTCCAGTCGTCATAGTCCGGGGCACGGCCGTCA
>CAYFSB010000076.1:3524-6081 GCA_964345655.1 uncultured Oscillospiraceae bacterium | reverse complement strand
GGATTTGAGCGCGCCGCCGATGCCGATTATAAATGTGGTATGGTGCTCTTTCAGATAGGCGTTCTCCCGCTCCTTAGAGGTCATATCCGGGTACATATCCTCAAGCTGCTGTCCTGTCACAAATGACACGCGGCGCTGCAACTTTCCAAGGCACTGGAGCTGCGGGTATATAGCCTGCATAGTATCTTGAGTGTCGCAGATGGCGGTGACAATATCCATGACGGTGAGTTTAAGATAGTCCAGATTCCGGTTTTCCGGAAGTATCACCTTTTCCCAGTCCCACTGGTCCACATACACGGAATGGAGATTGTCCAGCTCATCCTCATCCCGGCGGATGGCGTTCATATCGGTATATATTCCTTTTCCGGGGTAAAAGCTGTAACGCTTGAGTGCAAGCCGCTTCCACTTTGCAAGAGACTGAACCACCTCTGCCTTATGGTCTGAGCGGAGAATGTCAAATGATACCGGCCGCTAATAGCCGTTCAGGTAGTCGTTGAATCCGGAGTTCTTGTCCACAAACAGCGGCGCGGACACCCGGTACAGGTTCAGCAGCGCCCCCAGCCTGTCCTCAAACAGGCGCTTTAACAGGCTGATGGCTTTCTGCGTATCATAGATGGACAGCAGGCTTTTATAGCCCTCAGGTATCACAGTCTTCATGCTTTATTATCTCTCTTTTCAGTCATAAGTTCGGCTATCCTTTGATAATAGCCCTCCGCATCGGTACGGAAATTTCGCTCTATCTTTCTGGCCTGCTCCTCACCGGCACAGAGAAAGCGCAGATTCAGTACTTCTCCCTTGCCGTCTGACATACCCAGCTCCACAATACAGCCGTCCTCGCCGTTCACATGCCCCGCCCTTATCATGGCAGCCCGGCGCAGCCGCTCCTCCACAGGAGCAATTAGCTTTAAGGCCTTGGCGCGCACGGAATACGGCAGACTGGACTCCACGGCGTCGGCATTTCTGGCGCCTTTCTCGGTTATCTTGTATCCATCCTCGCCGCTCTCGATATGCCCGGACTCTACGAGCTCACTAAGGCAGTCGGAATAGTCAAAATAACCTATTCCACCGTCACACTGGCACAACTCCAGCAGCGTCTCCGGCTCAACAGTCCCCGGCAGGCGGCGGAGAATATACAGTATAAGTATCTTTATATCCAGCTTCTCATGTATGAATCCGAACCTCTCCATTATCCGCCCTCCAATATTCCGGAATCGTACAGGCATACAAACAGCCCAATAAGAGTATTATACTTCACCGGGACATTTTTTCAAGTATAAATTAACACATATGCCCTGCTCACGCATAGACTGTACTGAAGTTTCTTCAATTTAGACAACAGGAGGTATATCTATGGCCGACAGAGTTGTGCCGGGGCCCGTGGAAAGCTCGGCAAGCATCCGCGAAGCCGTATGCATCAATACCAGGAAGATATTCGACAGCTGCAGAGACAAGGACTGCGTGGATGATCTGAGGGTCTTTCCAACCGTCGCCTCCCAGTCCTACATAGAGAATGCGCTGAGTATACGCCCGAAATCGGCGGAGCTTCTATATGTCGCAGTAAAAGTGGAGCCAATAAGCTTTAACCGCGGCTATTATACCGTCGACTGCACCTACTTCTACCGTGTCACCGGCGAGACCTTTCCCGCAGGTGATATATGCACGGGGCTTGCCATATTTGACAAGCGTGTGATGCTCTTCGGCAGCGAGGGCAGTGTGAAGACCTTTTCTTCGGACAGTCCGCTGCCTGTGTCCGGCGCAAACGACATGCCCATCGCGGTGGTAAATTCCGTTGACCCTATCGCCCTGCACATGAAACTTGTAGACTCCGACTGCCTGCTTCCCACCGATTTGGAGCAGCGCAGTATTCCCGCCTTTATAGCGGCGGCGTTTACAGAACAGCTCATACTCACAGATACCGCCAGGCGCTGGTTTGCTACCATTGGGCAGTTCAGTATTATCCGTCTTGAGCGTGATACCCAGCTTTTGGTGCCCGCTTATGACTACTGCCTGCCTGACAAGGAGTGCCCGGCACGTCGGGGGATGACCCCTGCTCTCTGTTCAGCCGCATCCGCTTCCCGGTGGAGGAATTCTTCCCGCCTGACAGTCTGTGCGGCTGCGAGGACTACAAGAGCATGGTATAAAAAAATACCTCCCAAATCGGGAGGTATTTTTTTGCCCGCGCCGTCAGAGCGACCAGCATATATTATGTTAATCATTTTATGTATACTATATTATGTTAATGTATTTATGTAAACTAAGCCGTCTTTTTATTTCCGGCAGCATTGGGCAACGCCCCATCTCCGCCGCATATCTGCTGAAGGTCCAAGCTCCGCTCATGGGTAATGGGCTGCCACTGTACATCCGCAAACATGGATACAATGCAGATCGGCACATAGGTGAACATAAACAGCGGGAACGTGAAGGCGTAGAGGATTTTTTTCCAGGTCTTGCAGTGTATCTGGCGCCACTCCGTGATGGTGGTTATTCCTCCCAGAACAAACAGGGTAAGGTATAGATTGAACGCTGTCTGTGCCACCGAGAGAGCAAGAGCGCTCAG
>CAYFSB010000076.1:1739-3514 GCA_964345655.1 uncultured Oscillospiraceae bacterium | reverse complement strand
CGCCGGTGCTGAAGTTCACAAGAGCTGCCGTTAGATTTGCCGCCACGCTGAAGCCGGTGAGCACGGCGGCCGGCATGATATTCATTGCCATATCAAAGCAGGACATGCTCCGTCTGGAAAATATGCCCCGCATCAGCTCTCCGCCGTAGCGGACAAAGACCTGCATATAGCCTTTGGACCAGCGCAGACGCTGCCGCCAGGACTGTCTGAAGCTCACCGGCTGCTCATCATACACCACAGCTCCGGCGCAGTAGCCTATCTTCACGCCATGAACCACGTTTTCGATGGTAAACTCGATGTCCTCCGTAAGCAGGAAGAAATTCCAGCCGCCGCAGCTGTCAAGTACCTGCTGGGAGAACATGAAACCTGTTCCGGACACGGCGCAGCTGGTGCCCAGAAGCATCCGGGCATTATTCAGATACCGGGCCTCGCGCAGAAACCACAGGGCATATCCGGCAGAGATCCAGTTGTCGCCGTAGTTCTTGGAGTTTCTGTAGCTGGTGACTATCTCATAACCGTCGGAGAAGGTTCTGTTCATCTCTTTTATGTAATCAGGAGCGAGAATATTGTCTGCATCCAGCACAATATAGCCGTCGTACACATGTTTGTCTTCCTGCTGGGCGATCATTTTCAGCAGAAAATTCAGGGCATAACCCTTCCCCACATAATTTTTGTCCCACCGCTCAAAGACAACCACTCCGTGGCTTCTGGCCACAGCCGCGGTATTATCGCCGCAGTTATCCGCGGCCACATAGATATCCGTCAGCTCCGCCGGATAGTTCTGGGCGCGGATACTGTCAATGAGCTGGCCGATCACGCTCTGCTCGTTGCGGGCGGCAATCAGCACGGCATAGCGGTGCATACGCTCCGGCTTATGTGGCTTCTGCCTGCCCAGCAGCGATACCGGGACATAGAAAAACTGGTAGGAATAGCATATAAAAAACAGGCACATTATTATAAAATTGATAAACTCAATGCTGCGCATGGCGTTTCTCCTTTTCTGTCATGTATTTCCGTCTTTTACTGCCGCCGTGCATTTGTCGCAGGGTATGCGGAGTATGGATTATCTCCAGACCATAAGACCATATGTCTGTATCTGCCGACATGACGGCAGAGTCCCGAAAGCGTGCCCCGGTACAGGCAGCCCAATTCCGGTATATATGTAAAATCCTGCGGGCGGGTCAGCGACGGCGGTTTTTGCAGGCTTACAGCGCCTGTGCTTTCCAGAAGCTCCGCTACAAACTGTGAGCAGAAATACCGCTGCGGTCTGTTTTCAGCCATGCCCAGGCGGCACATGGCAAGACCGCGTATGCTGTAATGATACACGTATTTTTTCAGCAGCATCTCACCCGCCCGGCACCTGGCCTGCTGGTATATGTCCTCCGGCACAAGAAGAGAGTACAGCGCGCAGGGCATGTCCTGATGATGCTCAAAATGCCCGCTCTCGATATTTTCCCGAATCAGCCCCGCAGGCAGCGGAAATGCCGCGTGGCGCCGGCCAAAGCTGCACAGGCTTATAAGTTCCCCGTCAAAGGCCACAGAGGCATGGGTATATTCATCGCCAGTAAGAAAGTGTATGCCTTTGGAGAGTACTGTATCCGTTTTTTGAGCAGGATGTATATCCTGCGCTGGCCTAAGGGCATTATCTGCGCCTCCCTCCATGCTGTATATTATAGCTGACGGCACATTAAGAAAAAACCGGGCAAAACCTTACGATTTCTTTAAGTTCCGCTTCATACCCGGCTGAAATTACATTATGCTGATATTATAGGCAG
>CAYFSB010000076.1:0-1729 GCA_964345655.1 uncultured Oscillospiraceae bacterium | reverse complement strand
GGTTACGGTCTGCCATTGTTTTACCTTACAGTTACTATGTATATCTGACACTTTTGTAATATTTCTCTTTAACCGAAAAATTACGGCAGGGGAAAAAAATGTCATCCCTGGCGCAGGAGAAGGCTCCTTCCCGTGCCGACTGTCGGTATGGGAGAGATTTATTGGCCTGCGGCCTCAGGATGACATGCTTTTTTCGGGCTGCTCCGGTTTTGCCTGAGTCCCGTGAAAAGGCTTATTTCTTCTTCACTATATTGTCTTTGTCTTTATAAATACTGTCCTCCGGCACAACGCCGCGGACGCAGGACGTGGGATAGATATTGGAGCGGCGGCACACCACGGTACCGGGGTTTAACACGCTGTTGCAGCCAACCTCCACATTGTCGCCCAGGATAGCGCCAAATTTTTTGCGGCCGGTCTCCATGGGCTTTCCCGGCTCCTTCACAGTGACAAGGGTCTTGTCGCTCTTGACGTTGCTGGTGATAGAGCCAGCACCCATGTGCGCCTTATAGCCCAGCACCGAGTCTCCCACGTAGTTATAGTGGGGCACCTGCACCTCGTCAAACAGCACCACGTTTTTAAGCTCCACGGAATTACCCACCACAGCACCCTTGCCCACAATGGCACTGCCCCGGATAAAGGCGCAATGGCGTATCTCGGCGCCGTGGTCAATAATACAGGGCGAACCGATATATGCCGAGGGGAATATCTCCGCGTCCTTCGCTATCCACACGCCCTCGGAAGGATGTGAATACTGTGTGGGGTCAAGGCTTGGGCCAAGCTCAAGAATAAAATTTTTTATCCCGACCAGGACCTCCCAGGGGTAGGTCTTGCCGTCGAAAAGTCTGGCGGCTATGGTCTTGTTCAGATCAAGAAGCTCGTTTATTTCAGTCATATACGTATCTCCATTCCAGCAGTATCTGATCTTGCCTTATTTTACTTTTATAAGCTTTCCCGCCGCACGCATTGCCTCAATTATCTCATCCACCTTCTCCTGGCATGTGCTCTGGCTTGTGGCCTCCACCATCACACGCAGCACCGGCTCCGTGCCGCTTTTGCGCAGCACTACCCTGCCGTCATCACCCATGGCATCCTCGGCGGCCTTCACAGCGGCCTTGACCTGAGGGCAGGCGAGCGTCTCGTCCTTATCGGTCACTTCCACATTCTTTAGGGTCTGTGGATACATGGTCATGCCGGAGGCCAGCTCCGACAGCGGCATTTTTGTCTCGCACATGACCTCCATTATCTTTATAGCGGTCAGCAGTCCGTCACCGGTGTTGGCCAACTGGCCGAATATGATGTGGCCCGACTGCTCTCCGCCAATGAGATGCCCGTTGCGGCGCATGTTCTCCGCCACATATTTATCACCCACCGCGGTCTTTTCATAGCCGATGCCCAGCGCGTCCAGCGCCTTATAAAGGCCCATGTTGGACATAATGGTGGTGACTACCTTTGAATCCTTTAAGCTGCCCCTGTCCTGCATGTACTTGGCGCAGACATAGAGGATATGGTCGCCGTTTACGACATTTCCCTTTTCGTCCACCGCAAGGCAGCGGTCGGCGTCCCCGTCAAAGGCGAAGCCCACATCCAGATGATTTTCCACAACGAATTTTTGCAGCTGTTCAATGTGCGTGGAGCCGCAGTCCACGTTGATATTCAGCCCGTCGGGGCGGTTGCTTATCACATGGGTGTCAGCGCCCAGAGCGTCAAAAATGCTCTTGGCCATCATCCA
>CAYFSB010000075.1:0-7752 GCA_964345655.1 uncultured Oscillospiraceae bacterium | reverse complement strand
CAAGAATATATAGAACGTGCTTTATTTCAAGATGGCAAAATTGCATTTTTTAACGGAGCTATTGCAGGCGGTGCAAATGAAGTAATAGCAAGTACTTTTGTTGACGAGTGTAAGTATAATCACTATGGCGAACTTAAAGAGATTAAATTAATCGATAGCTTACCAAATACAAACAGTGATATGCTTATTAATTCAATTGACGGCAATATTACCGATTTTTCAGTAGTTTGGTGTAACAAGACTAAAATCCCACTAATGGCAATTGTTTATTATTTCTGTCAAAAGATAACAGAATTACAAACGGCGGTTAATTACAACACGCTTAATAATTCATTGCCTATTGCCGTTGAAGCAACAAATGAACAAATACTTGCATTGAATAATATAATCAAGCAAGTAAGCAATCAAAACAGATTTTTGTATTTCAAAAAAGACCATAATTGCAGACCTGAGGAATTATTCAAATCGCTTGACTTAAATGTTGAATTTAAGGCGGACAAGATGCTTGAAGTGCTTAATTATTACAAGGGCGAGTTTTTCACAATGTTGGGAATTAATAACACACCTTATGAGAAAAAAGAACGCTTACTACGTGATGAAGTTAAAAGCAATAATCAAATCCTTAATCTAACGCTTGATAGCTACGTTCAAACGCAAAAAAGAGGTTTTGAAAATGTCAATAAGAAGTTTTTAACTAATTTTGATTGCAGTGTTAATACTTCAATTGATGATGTTATTGCAGAGCAAGACGAGGAATTTAAGGGGGTTATTTCTTAATGGCAATCTATACAAATTCATTTCAAGATATAATGCATAAATTCGACCACGACGGCAGTAATTTAACTTATGAGCAGAAGTTAGTTAAACTCAGTGAATATATTTTTGATTTCAATTACGATTACAAAAACGATTTGACTTTTAAAGCATTTTTTGAACCTTATTTCATCGAGCATTTTTTTAATGAGGAGTTCGCTTTTGAAACACTTGATTATTTTAAAGTCAAATTGAAAAATCGTATGCAAGAAGTATTGCCTTTTTATATTCCGCTTTATCAAACATTTTATATCAATAATATTGATTTAACATTAATTGAAAAAGAGGAAAGTAGCGAAAAAGGCGGAAATGATGAAAGCGGAAAAACAAATAGTAATTCTACTTCAAGTAATAACTCGCTTGATGTATCGAGTGACTTGCCTGCTAATGCTATTTCTGTTAATAATATCAATGATGTAAAATATGCTACTGACGGCAAGCGAGGAAGCAACACGTCAACAAATGAAAGTAACTCAAATACCACACACACCAATATTTATACACGTGATAGCAGCCGTAAACGCACTAATAACGGACTTGACAATGCTACACGGTATTCAAGTGAATTTTTGAATTTATGCAGTGAAATGATTAATAAATTCAATGATTTATTTATGATTATTTTTTAAACTGAAAGGAGTTAAATTATGGGAATATTCACACCTATAGTACCACTTGAATTCGATGCAAGTTTTTCATACATTCAAAGGTTAATGCACCTTTGCGAAAAGCTGAACGAGCAAGGGGTATCTATCAATAGTATTCAAGAGTTTTTAAATTCTCTTGATATTGACAAGAAAATCAAAGACGAAGTATTTAAGCAATTTGTAAATACACCGAACTTAAAAACAGTTTTGGAGCATAGAAAAATAATGTTAGTCGGTGATAGCTATTTGGCAGGTGCAGGGTTACCCGACCCCTCAACGCAAGGCTTTGGACATTTACTCTATGAATTGGGTTTTGATATTACGGCGTTGGCTTCAGCAGGTGCAGGATTTACTGCACAAGGAACTAACGGAAGATTTCTTGACGTCGTGAGGAATTGGACACAAAACAGAAACGATTACACCGATATTATATTTTTAGGCGGTGTAAACGATAGCTATACTGAAATTGACGACGGAACACTCGGCGCTTCAATCCGTGATTGTATTAAAGAAACACATAATCTATATCCAAACGCAAAGGTAGCAGTTGGATATATTTCACAGCTGCATAGAACACACGATAATATTAAAAAAGTATTGCAAACAATTCATACTTACAAGACAGGTTGCCTTGAAAGCAATTATGCTTATATTAATAACAGTGAAACAATGCTTAAGCGTGTAGGACTGTTGCAGTCTGACGGAACTCACCCAACAGTTGAGGGGCATCGATTGATTGCTAACTATTTATGCTCTTATCTCAATAACGGCAATATCGCTACACAGGGCGAAATGACAGGAATACGTTTAACAGGCTCTCCGCAGTTCCCAAACGCTGACGCTGGCGATTTTTATATGCTGCAAACAAACAATATAATGCAAGTAACACTTCATCAAACAAGTGTATGGAAAGCAAATGAAAGCGCATACCCACTCATTGAAATGAGTGGTAACACGATTTTACATATCGGAGATTTTCCACAATCCCTTATATATGGACAAGGCGAAGATTTAGCGACAGCTCCTACAAATTGTAATTTTACAGTCCCCGCAACAATTACAATTTGGACTGACGGAACATTTACTAAATCACATTCTTATCCGATTGCTTTAAATCTTATGTTTAAAGGCAGCTCGTTATTTGCTCGACCTATGATGAGTGATGATAACGGCACTAACTTTTGGAAGTCGTATATCCGTCAAATTACAGTAGCCCCTTTTACTGCTATTCTTAACGCTGATATCTGCTAACGAGGTAACAAGATGAATGAATTAATTTTAATTAAAAATATAATGTTGGCAAATTCAAAATACTTCCTTGCAGTTTTCTGCTTTTATTTAATTGACTTTATGACAGGCTTTGCAAAAGCAATTAAAAATAAAAATATATCAAGCGCTAAACTGAGGGGAAGTGTTAGCAAAGCACTTGAATATATTGCATTTCTGCTTGTCGGAGTGGTTGCAGTTTATTTATTCAATGCTGAATACGCTGTTAATTTAATCGCTATATCTTTATGCGCTGTTGAGTTTACAAGTATATGTGAAAACGCTAAGGAAAGCGGTTTTAAATTTCCCGAAAAAATAATAAATCTATTTGAAAGGGGGCAAGGGGGCGAGTAATCGCCCCTATTGTTTATGGCTGAAAATCTTACAAATGTTGAACTATTAACGCAACTCACAAAAAATAACCCCGTATGGAGTGAAGAAAAAAGCAGGGAGTTATTACGTCTTAATCGTAAATTTACATACTATAGAAATATCAATAACTTAATGCAGACTATTTACCGACAGAATAAAATACATACATTAAATAGTGATGACTATGCAGTAGAAATTTCAAACAAATTTAGTCAATCATTAAGTAGAAAAGCACTTGATATATCTAATGAGCAAGACGAAGCCGACTACTATAAATTACTTGACTTAATAACCGAATTGGGAACTGGTGAGAATGCTTATTCATACGAGGAGATGTATTATTAATGATTTATAATTTATATTTGTATCAAAATGGCAAATTAATACGAAAGGGTAATACACACGTTTTTCGTGAGTTTTTGAAAGCTAATACCGAATTAACAGAAAAGCAAATAAAGCGCATTATTCAAGCAAGAAATGTTAGAGAAATAAACGGCTATTATATTAGTGAAAATTCTACTTTCGATTGCAAGGTTGATACTAAATCAAAGCGAAGCCGAAAGAAAGATAGAAATATTAATAGATTTATTTATGCTTTGGATATCGAAACGTCAACGTATAATGTAGGTGACCGCAAGTTATCTTTAATGTATTTGGGCAATATTCAAAATGTATATCTCGGTGCAGATACGTTTGAAAAAATCAATAAAGATAATTTCACATTTTATCAAAATTATAACCGATTTTTCCGCACCTATGAAGAATGGAATGCAATTCTTGAAATGCTAAATAAAGATAGTGTTGAAAAAGATTTATACACATATATATATGTTCATAATCTACCATATGAATTTAGCTTTATGCAAAATTTAAAATTTTTTCGTGATAATTATAAAAACGATAGTATGATAGCTTCAAATACACGCAAGCCGATATCCTTTGAACTTGACCATTTAATTTTTAGATGCAGTTATAAACTATTAGGTAAATCATTAAAAGTGTTAGGTGATGAACTCGGCATTGCAAAATTGACTGAGGAAAAAGGCGGATATAATCAACATTATACACCCAATTCAGTATTACCCGATATTGAGTATGAATACAACAAACAAGACGTGTTAATCACTCTTTACGCTGTTGTAGACTGTTTTAAAAATTCTAATTATTATACTGATGTCAATTCAATTGACCGAATGATAACAGCAACAAGTCTTACACGGCTTGAAAACGAGTTACACTCAACAGCAGAAGAAAAAGAAAAATATACAAAACTATGCACGTCTTTAATTAAATTTTACAACAAAAAATTTGATGATGAAAGCACTGTATATGAATTATTAAGAAATGTATTTTGCGGTGGATATGTAAGGTCAAATAGATTTTACTCTTTTATTCCGTTTGCTAATGTTGCAAGTTATGATTTTACTTCTTCATACCCCGCACAAATGCTAATGTGCAATTTTCCATTTAATTTTAAAATGAGAGAAGAGGACAAAACCGCATATTTGAAATTTATCATTGAAAAAAACAACGCATATATTAAATATAAAGGCGGTGTATTGCAATGGTATTTAACTACACCTCAAAA
This sequence comes from uncultured Oscillospiraceae bacterium, assembly GCA_964345655.1. Taxonomy (GTDB): domain Bacteria; phylum Bacillota; class Clostridia; order Oscillospirales; family Oscillospiraceae; genus Limivicinus. Next base: position 3,066 of record CAYFSB010000075.1, on the reverse strand, counting down.
GACTTTGCATACTTATTTTATGTGTGAATTAAGCGTTAAAAATCTTAAAATCAAGCGATTTAATAACAATAATGAGTTGCCATTTTTAAGCGTGAGCAAATGCTCCGACTATGATATCAAAACAATGAAAAGCAGTAACGGACGTGTTATGACTGCGGATAAAATCACATTATATTTAACTGCTTATGATTATATCGCTTTAACTTTATTTTATGATTTTGAAATCGACGAGTGCAAAAAACTGCTTTACACAAGAAAAAATGCAAAATTACCTACTTATGTAACAAATTCAATTAATAACTATGCAAAGCAAAAAGTTGTATTTAAAAAATTAAAAAATAGTGATAATGTTGATAAAATCACAAAAAACGATTTTAATTTTAATGATAAATGCGTTGTTAATGATGACTTTTTAAATCATTTTTTCACACTTTCGACTGAGGATAAAAAAGACACATTAAGCAGGGAATTAAGACTTGCAAAGGGTAGACTTAATGCTCAATACGGAATTAATGTTCAACAATTAGCCCCGAATGACTTGTTATTTTATCCGTTAAAAAATGAGTGGCAGTGTATAGAAAATGTTGACGTTGAAAACGGAACACTATTAAGGAATTACATTGACGGATTGCACGTCACAGCATACGCAAGGCTACACTTGTATATACTTTCATATATAATCTTTACACAAACAAATTCTACTATTTTATATTGGGACACTGACAGTATAAAATGTGTTAATGATTTAGAAAATGTTAATACAGCCGTTGATATGTTTAACGATTATATTAATAAAAAATGGCATTGTGAAAAATTCTACAATATGGGACTTGCCGACAATGAGGGAATATACAATCATTTTTGCACAGCAGGGGCAAAATCCTATATATTTGAAAAAAATAATGCAATATCAATTTCAATTAGTGGAGTGCCTAAAAAAACTACTAACAGATATTTGAATAATATTTATAATGGTGATTTTAAAAAATTCTGCTCCGAATATTATCACCCAAATACGTTTTTTTGCTCGAGTATAACAGGCAAACTTGCAAGCGGTTATTATACTAAAAATGATAATATATTTAAAAATGCAAAAGTGATTGACGATGCAGGAAAGACATATACTTTTAACGGCTTTGGTGGGTGCCTGCTCCTGCCGTCCGACTTTACTTTAACAGCAATAGGATTTACAAATCACTCTCTTGTTGAGGAAGCACAACAGTTATCATATTTACGTAGAAAAGGTATTAAAATATTGCCTACGTATATAGGCAAGCCAAGTAATATTGATGAAAAAGTAGAAAGGATAGATAATAATTGATTTATTACAACGGCAATAAACGACGCTCAATGAAATGTGATTATGACGTTCTCTTCGGTGGACGTGCTAATGGCAAATCTTATGACGTATGCAAGAATGATATCATTGATGACTATTTTAACAGTGGTTGTAAACACGAATTTGGACTTGTCCGCCGTGTAGGCTATGGTGTATCAGCATCTGCTGAAAGTCTTACAAAATGGTTTGCAGACGATTTACACAAATATTTGAAAGATAAATACAACGCATATATCAAAGTTGAAAGTAACACTTTTTATATCGTTAAATATGATGATGAATACGAAGAATTACAAGACAATCAAAAAAAGCAACGTTTAAAGGGTAAAGTATTCGGACATTTCTTTTCACTTGCAATTGAAGAAAAGTACAAATCACAACAGTTTGATAATATTCACACGCTCGTATATGAGGAGTTTTGCCCGATGTCAATATATGGATATATCGAAGATGAAATTAATCATTTTACAAGTCTTATATCAACAATATTTAGACATAGAAATGGCAAAATAATATTAATAGGTAACACTATTAATAAATACAATATCTACTTTGATTGGCTCGGCATCGACATTGATAAACTTGAATTAAAGCCAGGTGATATCATTAAATTACAGTCAAAGCAATTTAAAGACGGAGCAACGATATGCGTTGACTTTGCTAAGATGCCCTACGAAGACGAAAGTGAAATACCACATATGTTAAAAATAGGCAAATGCGAAGTAGCGACAACAGGCGATTATACTAAAAGCGAATATTGTTTTAATTCCTCTTATGATGATTTTATATTCAAGGAATGTAAACCTACTGTATTATTTGCAATTGAAATTGAAAATGTTTTTTATTATGTTTTTCGATGCGCATATAAAAATTACAATTTCATTACTATAACTAACAGATGTCAACAACAAAAAGTTAAATCTAATATATATCATTATGGTAAAAAAATCATTGAAGCAATAAAACTAGGTCACAAGTCTTTTGACGATATATACAAAACATTCAATGAAGATATGATGTTACCGACAATTTTCAGTGATGAATATATCGAGTATAGATATAGGTTGTTAATGGAGAAATATAGATAAAATAAAAGCCTCGTCATTAGACGAGGTTATTTTTCTTAAAGTATTTTTTTACTTCATCATAGCTATGAAAATATTCAGTCCCATTTTTTGTAACAATTTCAAAATTATATTTAATTTGCGGAATGAAACATATATTACCAACTATAATATCATTTTTCCAAATAAATAGCATAAATTCTTCCATATCAAGTGTATCGTAATTAATCGATACACTGTAATCAATTGTGATTTTCTTAAAACAAGTTGAAATTCTAATATCGGTTATATCCATAATTTTTTCCATAATTTCCACACTTTCTAAGAGGTTGTTATATTTTGTTTCTTTCCTTACCTCTTGTCTACATTATAACGCTTGACAATCCAAATTGCAAGCGTTTTTTAATTCTGTAATACTTTTGTAACCTATTACATAAAGTATTGAATATAGAACACACAGGCGATATTTATACACGTTGTATAATGCTTGGATCAAGGATCAAGGATCAAGGATCAAGGATCAATGATCAAGGATCAATACAAGTTCGTTTCATTTTAACGAGTACTTATACAGATTGTATTTTAAGTATAAACTATTATTACAACTTGTATAATTTGACGTTTATACAAAATGTATAGAGCCACGAGCGATTTTATACCGAG
>CAYFSB010000074.1:0-7772 GCA_964345655.1 uncultured Oscillospiraceae bacterium | reverse complement strand
TCGCTGCTATCCCCGCGCTGCCAAGGATGCGCTGGACGCGGCGGGCGTCTCCGTGGTGCGCCGCTGGGTACAGGCCCAGCTGCCCTGCTCATACTCTGCGGCGGAAAAGCTCAAAGCCGAGGCCGCGAGCTTCGGCGGCGCGGTGGACAGCATCGAATATGGAGCCGCAGTGATCATAAACGTGCTGCTCCCGGAGGAGCGCTATGCCGCCTTCTGCGAGAGAATATTCGACCTCAGCGGCGGCAGTGTCTGTGTGAAGAGCACAGGCGAGAGCTTCAGGGCCATCCCCGCGGCAAAATGAGCACGGCAGGGGGCAAGGGAGTCTGCATTTAAAAGAGCTGTCATTCTTCAGCCTGTTGGCCTGAGAATGACAGCTCTTTGCTTACTCTGTTTATTTGAAAAACGCTCTTTTCCCTTTAGTATTTCAGATCCTCCATGGCCTTCTCCACCTTCATGGACTTTATGCCCTCGGAGCGCATGGCGATATAGGTGTAAATCGAGTCGATGATTGTCAGCTCCGCAATGCGGGAGGAGATCGCCACAATGCGGTATCTTGTCTCGCTGGAGGCAGTATAGATGCTGACATCCGCAAGCTTTGACAGCGGGGAGCGGCCCATGCTGGTGAGGCTGATAATAGACGCGCCATTATCTTTGGCTTTACGGGCGTTGTCCACAATACTCTTGGAGCTGCCTGAATGGCTGATGGCAAAGACCACATCCCCATCCTCCACATAGGCGGAGGTCAGCGCCTGCAAATGCGGGTCGGTATAGGCCACGGCGTCCATGCCCAGCCGCAGCAGCTTATGCTGAATGTCCATGGCGATGGGACCCGAGCCGCCCAGCCCGAAAATGAGCACCTTCCGCGCCCCCATAAGGGCTTTGGTGGCAGCCTCCACATCGGCGCTGCTGAGAGTATCGTGGGTAAACTTCAGCGCGTGGATAGTACCCTGAAAGACCTTGCTTATAATCTTCTGCATATCGTCGTCCGGGGAGACCTCCTCGTGCACGCTCTGCAGGGGATTGACGATATCCTGCGCCAGCGTGACCTTCAGGCTCTGATATCCGCTGAAGCCCAGCTTCTGACAGGTGCGCACAACGGTGGGGTCCGACACGCCGCTGTTTTCCGCAAGCGCCGCTATGGACAGGTATATTACCTCTTCCGGATGCTTTACTATGTACTCCGCCACGGCACGCTCTGATTTGCTGAAAGAAGGCATGAGCTTCTTCATTTTTAAGACTAACGAGGGCAAATTTGAATCATGTTCGGCCATATTGTATTCCTCTTTTGCAGAAGTCTCATATTTTGAGCCTTATTGCATTTATAATACCAAATTTTACCCCGACATACAAGTTTTTATTGTGTCTGCTCTTTTTTTGCACCGTTAAATTTTCATTAAACAAAAGAAAAATTTCAAAAAAATAAAGGGAAATAAAAACTTACGTCGTATAGAATATATGAAAACTTATTTTTTGGTTTAAATCTATATGTTGAGGCGGTGAATGCGATGTTGTCTCCACGTCTGGAGAGAGAGCAGGCCGAGCACGGTTTTATCGGCCCTTACGGCATCTTGTCCGAAAATTCCATGGGCCGTGCCGTCCAGGAAGAGGAATGCCAGATACGCACCTGTTTTCAGCGGGACATCGACCGTATCACTCATTCCAAATCCTTCCGCCGGCTCAAGCATAAAACGCAGGTCTTTCTCCGCCCTGAGGGGGACCATTACCGCACCCGCCTGACCCACACCCTTGAGGTGAGCAGGCTGGCCAGGACGGTGGCCAGGGCCCTGAAGCTCAACGAGGATCTGGCGGAGGCCATCTCTCTGGGGCACGACCTGGGGCATACCCCCTTTGGCCATGCAGGAGAGCGGGCGCTGAACAGGATGTATCCCGGCGGCTTTAAGCACTACGAGCAGAGCCTGCGGGTTGTGGATATTTTAGAGCGGGACGGGCAGGGGCTCAACCTCTGTCAGGAGACCAGAATGGGTATCCTGCACCACACCCACGGTGCGCCCGATGATACGCTGGAAGCTGTCGCCGTGCGTCTGTGCGACCGTATAGCATACATAAATCACGATCTGGACGACTCTATCAGGGCTGGCATTCTCACGCCGGAGGATGTGCCGGAGCGGATCCGCCTGGGCTGCGGCGAGCGGAACAGCGAGCGCATCAATTCAATTTTGACCGACCTCATAGTGAACAGCGGAGACGGGGTACTGAAAATGTCCCCGGAGATGCAGGAGCTGTTTGAGTTTTTCCACGCCTTTATGTACTCCGATGTGTATACAAACCCCCGCGCCAAAAGCGAGGAGAGCAAGGTGGAGGGCATACTCGGCAGGCTGTACGACTATTATGTGATGTGCCCTGAAAAGCTGCCTGAGGATTTTTGCGCCGTTATAGAGTGCGAGGGCCGGCAGCGGGCCGCCTGTGACTATATATCAGGCATGACCGACGGCTATGCCATGGAAAAATACAGCGAGCTGTTTATTCCCTTTGCCTGGACAGTAAAATAAAGGGATATCTTACAAAGGAATGAAGGTGACGCTATGGCTTTTCCTGAAAACTTCATAACAGAGCTTGTGGAACGCAGCGATATTGTGGACGTAGTCTCAGGCTATGTACGGCTTGGCAAAAAGAGCGGCTCCAACATGTTTGGGCTTTGTCCCTTCCACAGTGAAAAGACCCCCTCCTTCTCCGTCTCACCCGATAAGCAGATATACCACTGCTTCGGCTGCGGCAAGGGCGGGGGCGTCATAAACTTTATCATGGAGATAGAGAATCTGAGCTTTCCTGAGGCTGTGTCGTTTCTGGCGCGGCGTGCCGGGATGACCGTACCTGAGGCGGCCGGCGAAAAAGAGAAAAAAAAGCGCGCCAGAATGCTCAGTCTGAACAGAGACGCCGCGCATTTCTTTTTTGAGCAGCTCTCCACCCCGGAAGGGGACTCGGCCAGAGCATACATAGTCAAGCGCCGCATCAGCCCCGCCACTGCGAAAAACTTTGGCCTGGGCTGTGCCCCGGACGCCTGGGACCGACTGGAAAAGGCCATGAGGGCCAAGGGCTATACTGATTTTGAGCTTTTGGACGCGGGGCTTGTGCGCCGCGGCAAAAGCGGCGGCTTTTATGACACCTTCAGAAACCGGCTGATGTTTCCAGTCATAGACGTGCGGGGAAATGTGATAGGTTTTTCCGGCCGCATTCTGGACGACGGGGAGCCAAAGTATATGAACAGCCCCGAAACGCTGGTATTCAGCAAAAGTCGCAATCTTTTCGCCCTGAATCTGGCTAAAAAATCAAAAAGCGGATATATAATCCTCTCAGAGGGAAATATAGACGTAGTCTCCCTGCATCAGGCGGGTTTCGACTCGGCAGTTGCCTCCCTTGGCACCTCGCTCACGCCGGAGCAGGCGCGGCTCATCTCCCGCTATACCGATCAGGTCATCATCGCATACGATAATGACGGCGCGGGCATAAAGGCCTCCCAGCGGGCCATAGGCATATTGGAAAAGCTTGATCTTCGGGTGAAGGTTCTGAAAATGAGCGGTGCCAAAGACCCGGATGAGTTTATAAAGCTCAAGGGCGCAGATGCTTTTCGCAATCTTTTGGACGCCTCCGAAAATCAGATAGACTACAGGCTGCGTGCTGTGACGGAGAAATACGACCTGACAGTGGACGAGCAGAAGGTCGAATTTTTAAAAGAGGCCACCGAGCTTGTGGCGCATTTGCCCGGAGCGGTGGAGCGGCAGGTATATTCCATGCGCGTGGCGGCTCTGGCCGGAGTCAAGGACGATGTGGTGGGCGACGAGGTGTCCCGGCGGAGAAAGCGGCTCACCAGCCGGGCACAGAAGGCGGAAGAGCGGGAGCAAAGCCGCCCCTCGCGGCAGGTACAGCCTGCGGAAAAGGAATACCGATATTCAAACCCCGGCTCCGCGGCGGCGGAAGAGGGCATCATAAGACTTTTGTATTTGGAGCCCGCTTTGGGCGAAAGCCCGGAGCTGCCCCAAGCGGAGGAGTTTTCTTCCCCGGTGCTGGGACACATATATTCCGTCATTCGCGGTAAAATAAGCCGCGGAGACGCTATGAACACTGCGGCACTAAGCAGTGAACTGGAGTTGGGCGAGATGTCACTTCTGGTAAGCATCCTGCAGAAGCCTGAGCTTTTATCTCGCGGCGACAGGGCGCTCCGGGATTACATAGATAGAATTCATCAGCAGAGAGAGCTTCAGACTCAGAACACCGATTTGCGTGCGCTGGCTGATAAGCTCCGAGAAAGAAAGGGGTTTGAGGGGTAAATATGGCAGAAGAACATAAATTTACCGAAGAGGAACTTGAGAGTATGGCGGACGAGCTGCTTGAAGAAGCTGCCACACCGGATATCACCGAGCAAAAAGAGACGGAGATACCCCGGCAGAAGAAAAAGGGCGCCAAGAAAAAAGAGCCGGGTCTCCCTGATGAGTCGGTGAAAACCGCGGAGGAAAGGCTGAACGACCTGCTGGAAAAAGGCAAGAAAGTGGGCAGACTCTCCGCAAAGGAGCTTGAGTGTCTGGAGGAGCTGAATCTTGACAGCGAGATTATCGACAAGTTCTATGAGACGCTGGAGAACAACGGGGTCGACATTGACGTAGTCTCCGCCGATGTACTGCCCCCCATTGATGATGTACTGCCTGAGGTTGAAGATCTGGCAGAGATAGAAGAGGTCACAGAGGAGGAGAAAAACGACACCGAATCTCTGATTGACAGCTTCTCCACCGACGACCCCGTGCGCATGTATCTCAAAGAGATGGGAAAAGTCCCCCTTCTGTCCCCGGACGAGGAGATAGCTCTGGCAATCCGCATGGCCAACGGCGACGAGGACGCAAAGCACCGCATGACCGAGGCCAACCTCCGGCTGGTCGTGTCCATTGCCAAGCGCTATGTGGGCCGGGGCATGCTGTTTCTGGATCTGATTCAGGAGGGCAATCTGGGCCTTATAAAAGCCGTGGAAAAATTTGACTATACCAAGGGCTATAAATTCTCCACCTATGCCACCTGGTGGATACGCCAGGCCATTACCCGTGCCATAGCGGACCAGGCCCGCACTATCCGCATTCCGGTGCACATGGTAGAGACCATAAACAAGACCATCCGCGTCTCCCGCCAGCTGCTGCAGGAGCTTGGCCATGACCCCTCCGCCGAGGAGATCGCCGATGAAATGGACATGCCGGTTGAAAAAGTCCGGGATATTTTAAAGATAGCCCAGGAGCCTGTCTCGCTGGAGACGCCTATAGGTGAGGAGGAGGACTCTCATCTGGGGGATTTCATCCCTGATGAGGATGCGTCTGAGCCCTCTGAGGCCGCCAGCTTCTCTCTGCTGCGTGAGCAGCTGGAAGAGGTGCTGGATACGCTGGCTCCCCGTGAGAAGAAGGTTCTGGAGCTGCGCTTCGGCATTGTGGACGGCCGCACCCGCACTCTTGAGGAGGTCGGCAAGGAGTTTAACGTCACCCGTGAGCGTATCCGGCAGATAGAGGCCAAAGCCCTGCGCAAACTCCGCCACCCCAGCCGCTCCAAAAAGCTCAGAGATTTTCTCAATTGAGAGACTTAATCCATGCGGCTTTCGCCGCATGGATGTTTTTTTGGACTTGAAACTATGAGAATGAAAATGTATACTGTCCCCATAACACAGACAAAGAAAAAGGAACCTTCAGATATGAAATATGATTTTACCACCGTTCTTGACCGGTCCGGCAGAGACTCGCGGGCAGCGGACTTCATCCCCTTCGAGGGCGCGGCTGTGGACACCGGCTTTTCAATAATCCCCATGTGGATAGCAGATATGAGTTACCCTGTAGCTCCCCCCGTGCTGGATGCGATCCGCAGCCGGCTGGACTTCCCCTCCATGGGCTATTTCCCGCTGAGCGATGAATACTTTGCCAGCATTATAAACTGGCAAAAGCAGCGCAACGGCGTAGAGGGCCTGCTGCCGGAGCACATCGGCTATGAAAACGGCGTGCTGGGCGGCGTCAGCTCCGCAGTGCGGGCTTTTTCCAGCCCCGGCGACAAAATACTTATCCACTCCCCCACATATGTGGGTTTCACACACACCCTTGAGGACATGGGCAGGCCCATAATACACAGCCAGCTAAAGCGTGATGAGAACGGCATATGGCGCATGGATTATGAGGACATGGACAAAAAGCTCAGGGAAAACCGGATCCATCTGGCCATATTCTGCTCTCCCCACAACCCCACAGGCAGAGTCTGGGAGCGCTGGGAGATAGAGAAGGCCATGGAGGTCTATGCTGCGAACGGCTGCGTCGTCATCTCCGACGAGATTTGGTCAGACATCATTATGCCTGGCTATAAGCATATTCCCACCCAGTCTGTATCAGAGGACGCCAAAGAGCGCACCATCGCCTTTTACGCCCCCAGCAAAACCTTCAGTCTGGCCGGGCTGGTTGGTTCCTTCCACATAATCTACAGCAAATATCTCCGGGACAGATTGGTGCGGGAGAGCGAGAGCACCCGCTACAACGAGTGCAACGTCTTGTCCATGCACGCCCTTGTGGGGGCCTTCAGTGCCCAGGGACAGGACTGGACGGAGCAGATGTGCGCGGCTATAAACGCAAACTTTGAATACGCCTGCGGTTTTATAGGGGAGAATTTCCCCGGCGTAAAGCTCATGCGTCCCCAGGGTACCTACATGCTGTTTCTGGACTGCGGAGACTGGTGCCGGGCACATGGAGTGTCTATTCGTGAGCTCCAGCTCAGAGGCGTCCGCGCCGGGGTCATCTGTCAAAACGGTGAGGACTTTATATACCCGGACTCTATACGCATGAACCTTGCGCTGCCCCTGTCTCAGCTTCAGGAGGCCATGGAGCGGCTGAAAAAATACGCTTTTATTTGAAACGAGGGTCATATAAGTGTTAAATCTGCTGTTGGCAGTCATATATCTGTCCTTTATAAGCCTTGGCCTGCCCGACTCGCTGCTTGGCTCCGCCTGGCCCACGATATACGGAGAGTTTGCGGTGCCTGTTTCATACGCAGGACTTATATCCATGATAATCGCCGTGGGCACCATCATCTCAAGCCTTATGAGCGACAGGCTCACCCGCCGCTTCGGCTCAGGCAAAGTGACTGCGGTGAGCGTGGCCATGACCGCCGCCGCCCTCTTCGGTTTTTCCCTCAGTTCCTCCTTCTGGCAACTTTGCCTTCTGGCTGTCCCCTACGGGCTGGGTGCCGGCGCGGTGGATGCGGCGCTGAACAACTACGTGGCTCTGCACTACGCCAGCCGCCATATGAGCTGGCTGCACTGCATGTGGGGCGTGGGCGCGTCGGTGGGGCCGTACATAATGGGCTTTGCCATCTCAGGTGGTCAGGGCTGGCACATGGGCTACAGATATATCGCCATAATACAGGTGGCTTTAACACTTATTTTACTGCTTAGCCTGCCCTTGTGGAAACAGCGCGGAGGCGCTGCAGGTGACAGCTCCCCCGATATGCCCTCCAAGGCGCTGAGTCTCAGACAGATCCTGCGTCTGTCAGGCGTACCGCAGGTGCTTATCTGCTTTTTCTGCTACTGCGCCCTTGAGCAGACCGCCGGTCTCTGGGCCAGCAGCTATCTGGTGCTGAAAAACGGTTTAAGCGCTGATGAGGCGGCCAGCCTTGCCGGACTGTACTTCATAGGCATAACCGTTGGCCGCGCCATAAGCGGCTTTCTCACCTTCCGTCTCTGCGACCGGGCGATGATAAGGCTGGGCGCGGGAGTAATGCTTCTGGGCGTAATCCTTATCCCGCTGGGC
>CAYFSB010000073.1:0-7786 GCA_964345655.1 uncultured Oscillospiraceae bacterium | reverse complement strand
GTCGCCTTGGCCGGGTCCGCATTCACGGTTATTTTCGCCCCGTTGGAATTGACAGAGCCGCCGGGACCGGTAAAGGTGCAGACCACCTTCCAGCCGTTCATCTCCAGGGGTATGCCATATACCATGAGCTTCCCGCTCCCATCCCCGCCTACGCTGACGCTTGAAAATTTGGATGAGATATTGGCACAGGACACGCTCTTGCCTGCGGTGTCAACAAAGCTCCAGGTATAGTCCGAGGTGTAAGTGGCCGTGGCCACAAAGGAGGCCCAGCCCCCCTCTGTCACAGTCTCAGCGCCGGGGTGCTTTATCACCGTGGGCTGCCAGAGCATAGGCGTGTAGTCCCGCTTCAAAACTATGTAAGCCCCGGACGCGTCCCGTGTAACATCCACGCCGGAATTGTTCAGATAAGCGGCAAGGTTTTCGGAAAAGCTGTACCCGGTATAGGCGCCGATCGAGATCTCAAGGTGATATACACCCGTGCCAAAATACTCGGTCTCAACATTATAATTTGAATCGTACCAAGTTATGCTGTCAATATAGCAGCCTTCTGTACTGGTGGCTGCAGTGATAAACTGAACCTCCATCATCGCCACCGGCGTATATGATGTGGTGGCCAACACCTTGACAATCTCCCCGTCTGCACTGGCTTTGGGCGCCGCGCAGACACCCATGGTCAGACATAGGCAGAGTATCAGGCATATTGCGGCTATTCTTCCGCTTGTCCGGCTCATGCTCACTCCTCCCTTCGTTTATGCCTTTTGGCCTTATTATCATTATATATGGGTTCTTTTTTCCGGTCAAGGTTAAAAAAATTTCATCTGTTTTTGCACGAAACCGGCCTGGGCATTGAAATTCACGCTGATTCTGCTATAATAAGCGGCATAAATTTAAATCAAGGGGCAGTCAAGTTGATAAGATATAATGCCGGAAAATGTGATATAGCCGTCATCGGGGCGGGACACGCGGGGATCGAGGCCGCTCTGGCCGCCGCCCGTCTGGGTCTCGACACCATATGCTTCACCGTTAATCTGGACAGTGTGGGCAATATGCCCTGCAACCCCGCCATTGGCGGCACCGGCAAGGGGCATCTTGTGCGGGAGCTGGACGCGCTGGGCGGTGAGATGGCCAGAGCCGCGGACAAGGCCTGCATTCAGTACCGTATGCTGAATCTGGGCAAAGGCCCGGCTGTGCACTCCCTCAGAGCCCAGGCCGACAGGCGCCGCTACCAGGAGGTCATGAAGCACACGCTGGAGCTCCAGCAAAATCTCAGGGTAAAGCAGGCGGAGGTCGTGGACATAGGCCTTGACTCCGGGCACGTCTGCTCCGTCACTACCCACACCGGGGCCGTATATGCGTGCAGCGCGGTGGTCATAGCCTCCGGCACCTATCTGGACGGGCGCACCATTGTGGGCGAGGTGCTGCGGCAGAGTGGGCCGGACGGGCTTGCCGCAGCCGTGCCGCTGGCAGAGCGGCTGCGGGACATGGGGCTGAATATGCGCCGCTTTAAGACCGGCACACCGCCCAGAGTCAACGCCCGCACGGTGGATTTCTCCAAAATGGAGGTACAACCGGGAGACGAGCGGGTAGAGCCCTTCTCTTTCTCCACCACCGTTGCGCCCGAAAACTGTGCTCTGTGCTACCTCACCTATACAAACTCCCGCACCCACGATATCATCCGGGCAAATCTGGGCCGCAGTCCCATATACTCCGGCGTTATTGAGGGCGTTGGCCCCAGATATTGCCCCAGCATTGAAACCAAGGTAATGACTTTCGCAGACAAGCCCCGGCACCAGCTGTTTGTGGAGCCCATGGGGCTGAACACCGAGGAGCTGTATATTCAGGGCTTTTCCTCCTCCATGCCGGAGGAGGTGCAGGTGGAGATGCTGCACACCGTGGCGGGACTTGAGCATGCGGAGATGACCCGCTGCGCCTACGCCATAGAATATGACTGCATAGACCCCACCGAGCTGTACCCCACGCTGGAGTGCAAGAAGATCGCGGGGCTATACGGCGCAGGGCAGTTCAACGGCTCCTCCGGATATGAGGAGGCCGCCGCCCAGGGCTTTGTGGCGGGTGTAAATTCCGCGCTGAAGCTGAAGGGTGAAGCGCCCATGATACTCCGCCGCAGCGACGGCTATATCGGCACGCTAATAGACGACCTTGTCACCAAGGGCACCAACGAGCCATACCGGATGATGACCTCCCGCAGCGAGTACAGGCTGCTGCACCGGCAGGACAACGCCGACCAGCGGCTGAGCCATATCGGGCTGCGCATCGGCCTTGTGAGCAGCGCAAGATATCAGGCGGTACTGGACAAATATTCCGCCGTGGAGGCCGAGCTTAAACGGATGGAGAGCCGCCATATTGCGCCCTCTGAGGAGCTTAACGCCATGCTGACAGGCCGCGGCACCGCCCCGGTCGGCACCGGCATATCCATAGCAGACCTTGTCCGGCGGCCTCAGGTGAGCTATGCAGACACCGCTCCCTTTGACTCCGCCCGGCCGGAGCTTTCCCACGCCATAACGGAGCAGGTGGAGATAAGCCTGAAATACGAGGGCTACATCAAACGCCAGCTCAAGCAGGTGGAGGAATTTCAGCGTATGGAGAGCCGCCCCCTGCCGGGAGACTTGGATTATTACCAGATTCCCGGCCTGCGCATTGAGGCCAGGGAGAATCTTAAAAAGATCCGCCCGGAAAACTTTGGACAGGCGGGCCGCATTTCCGGCGTGTCCCCGGCGGACATCTCGGTCTTGATGATATATGTGGAGAACAGACGATGAAAGTAGTTCTGGGTTTTTCCGGCGGGGTGGATTCCACCGTCTCCGCCGCGCTGCTGCGTCAGGCAGGATATGAGGTTCACGGATTGTATATGGATAACGCCGATGAGCACGCCAGATCCGACGCCGTAAACACAGCGCAATTTTTAAATTTACCTCTCACTGTATTGGACGTAAAGCCCCAGCTTGAAGAGAGGGTCTGCCGTCCGTTTACCGACTGCTATCTCCGGGGTGAGACGCCAAACCCCTGCATACTCTGCAATCCCCGCCTTAAATTTAAAAGTCTGCTGGAAGAGGCCGACAGTATCGGCGCGCAATTTGTCGCCACAGGGCATTACGCCAGAAGCGAAAACGGAGCGCTGTACAAGGGTATGCCCTCAAATGATCAGAGCTACATGCTCTGCCGCCTGACGCGGGAAAAGGTCTCGCGAATGCTCCTGCCTCTGGGCGGATTTGAGAAAGCGCATGTGCGCGCCCTGGCCGAGGAATTTGGCCTGCCGGTTGCCCACAAGCCGGACAGCATGGAGATCTGCTTTATTCCCGACAAGGACTATATCGGCTGGCTGTCCCGGCGCTGTACCCTGCCGCCCCCCGGAGACTTCGTGTTTCACGGGCAGGTCGTGGGACAGCACGAGGGCATACACCGCTACACCGTGGGCCAGCGTCGGCCCGGACTGATAGGCGACAGGAAGGTGTACATCTCCCGCATTGACCCGGATAGCAACACCATTGAGCTTTCCCTCTGGGAGGAGCTGTTTAAAACCCACGTTGCGGCGCGGGACTTTAACTGGCTTATTGACCCGCCCACAGGGCCTATACGGGCAACCGTGCGCGTACGCCATACCAAGTGGGAAAACCCGCCCTGCACTGCGCGCATAGTGGGCGACAGAGTGGAAATAAGCTGCGATGAGCCGGTGCGCGCACCGGCCGCCGGACAGTCCGCCGTGCTCTACGACGGCGACCGGCTTCTGGGCGGCGGCTTCATAGTACAGGAACAGTAAAAGCACCGCGCCGGTCTGATAAATTCAGCCCGGCGCGGTGTTTGTTCCGCCTTTTATTTTAAATAATCGCGCCTGAAATCCGCAAACAGCTCCTCAAGGCTCACATCCAAAATCGCGCAAAGACAGGCAAGCTCATAGTCAGTGACAAATCGCGTGTTGTTTTCTATCTTGCTTATCATCTGCTGGTCAATGTTCACACCCATTGTCTGCATCTTTGCCGCAAGCTGCCCCTGTGTCATTCCTCTTTCCGTCCTGAACCGCCTGAGCGGCCCGAAGATAACGTTTTTATTGTTCTCGTACAGAATCTTCTTCATGTCGTCTCCACGTTTATATAGCGTATTTTCTTGACATTAGCATTTATTTTGCGCTAATATACGTTACATAAACGTATTGATGGAGGAGCTTATGGATGACTATAAAAAATTGTATCTTAAACTGTTCAATGCAGTTACCACTGTGATCGATTTATTATACCGCGGAGATAGTCTGGGCGCGGAAGCGAGTCTTATAAGAGCACAGCAGGAGTGTGAGGAACGGTTTATTGCGGCCGGGGAAAATAAAAACCCTCCCACAAATTGAGGGAGGGTTTTTTGCTTTATTGGCTTTTTACTTGTAATGATGGGCGTCCTGGAGCACCATTTCCTTCACCTTCAGCAGGCGTACCTTAGTGGAGTTTTCATTCTCCTCCAGCTTCATGGCGATATACTTGATATTGCCGGTGAGCTCAGGGATCATGACATATTCCAGCGCGTTGACGCGGCGGCGGGTCTTCTCAATCTCCTCCGCCAGCAGCTGCATGGTCTTTTCCACCTGTGCCAGCTCCAGCATATCCTCAAACACTCTCGCCAGCTTGTCCAGCGCGTCATCCAGTTCTCCGGAAGTCTGGGCAAAGCCGTAGGGGTATATCTCGGTGGGGTCGTTGTTCTTGGTATGGAAGCTGTACTGGGGCACGTTCACGCTCATGATGTTCTTGTACTTCAGGCCCAGCTCCACGCTCTGGCGCGGATACAGCAGCGCCTGTTCCAGCATTTCGGGAGACATTATCGCGCTGGCCACCTGCAAGGATGCAAAGGCGGCGGTCAGTCCCTCTTCAACGCGGGTACGAAGCTGCTTGTTGAGCTTTACCACATCCATAAACTGGCGCATCAGCTCGTCGCGCTTGTCCTTGAGCAGCTTGTGGCCGCGGCGGGCGGCCTTAAGCCTGCCCTTGAGCGGATTGAGCACCAGTCGTGTCGGGGCTATTGCAGTGCTTGCCCAAAAGCATCACCTCCGTAATTTAAAATTGGGTCAGGGTTTACTTCTTGGGCATGTACTTGTCAATAAGTTCGGGCTTGATACGCTTGAGCTCTCTCCGGGGCAGAATGCTCAACAGCTCCCAGCCGATATCCAGAGTCTCCTGGATGCTCCGGTTGGTGTTGTTGCCCTGGCTCACGTAGCGCTTTTCAAACTCGTCGGCAAACTTTGCAAAGAGCTTGTCATCATCAGACAGGGCGGCCTCGCCCAGAATTGTCATGAGCTCCTTGGCGTCCTTGCCGCGGGAATATGCGGCGAAGAGCTGGTTCATGGTGCCGGAGTGGTCCTCACGGGTCTTGCCCTCGCCAATGCCCTTATCCTTCAGACGGCTCAGAGACGGCAGAACGTCCACAGGGGGAACGATGCCCTTGCGGTGCAGCTCACGGCTGAGAATTATCTGGCCCTCGGTGATGTAGCCGGTCAGGTCGGGGATGGGGTGGGTCTTGTCATCCTCAGGCATGGTGAGGATAGGGATCATGGTGATGGAACCGCTCTTGCCCTGACGGCGGCCTGCGCGCTCATACATGGTGGCAAGGTCGGTGTACAGGTAGCCGGGATAGCCGCGGCGGCCGGGGACTTCCTTCTTGGCGGCGGAAACCTCACGCAGAGCCTCGGCATAGTTGGTGATATCGGTGAGAATGACCAGAACCTGCATGTCCTTCTCAAAGGCCAGATATTCCGCGGCGGTCAGCGCCATACGGGGAGTGGCGATACGCTCCACGGCGGGGTCGTTTGCCAGGTTTGAGAAGACCACAGTGCGGTCAATCGCACCGGTGCGGCGGAAGTCGTTTATACAGTACTCGGACTCCTCAAAGGTGATGCCGATGGCGGCAAACACCACAGCGAAGGTCTCATTGTCGCCCAGAACCTTGGCCTGACGGGCGATCTGCGCCGCCAATGCCGCGTGGGGCAGGCCGGAGCCGGAGAATATAGGCAGCTTCTGGCCGCGGACCAGAGTGTTCAGGCCGTCAATGGTGGATACACCGGTCTGTATAAACTCAGCGGGGTATGCGCGGGCGGCAGGGTTCATGGGCAGACCGTTAATGTCCTTGTGGGCGTCGGCCAGAATGGCGGGGCCTCCGTCGATTGGCTGGCCCATGCCGTTGAAAACACGGCCCAGCATATCCTCGGACACGGCCAGCTCCTGGGGATGGCCCAGAAAGCGCACCTTGCTCTCGGCAAGGTTTATGCCCTGTGCGGATTCAAAGAGCTGTACAACGGCCTTGTCGCCCTCGACTTCAAGCACCTTGCAGCGGCGAAGCTCGCCGTTGGGGAGTTCGATCTCGCCCAGCTCATCGTAGGTGACGCCTTCAACATGCTCCACCACCATCAGAGGGCTTGCGATCTCTCTTATTGTTTTATACTCTTTAATCATTCTTCCTCACCTCCGGCAATTACAGCCTCGATCTCGTTGGTCATCTGCGCGTCGATCGCATCGTAGTCGGCCTGGAAGGTCTTGGCGTCGGCCATCTTTGCGCGGCCGATCTTCTCTCTGGCGGATATGGCAAAGAGGCCGTTCATATCGGCACCCTTATTCAGCGCCTCGCGGCAGAGTGAGTCATAATGGAGTATCACGTCCAGAAGTCTGAACTGCTTCACATATGAGGAATAGGCGTCCTCATCCACAAAGGCGTTCTGCTGCAAAAAGTCCTCGCGGATCATCTTGGCAGTCTCCATGGTGAGTCTGTCCGCCGGGGACAGAGCGTCCTGACCTACAAGGCGGACGATCTCCTGCAGCTCGTTCTCCTCCTGGAGAATGTGCATGGTCTTCTCCCGGTTCATCATATAGTTCTCGCCAAACTGCTCGGTATACCAGGGGCGCAGAGTGTCGATATACAGCGAGTAGGAGGTCAGCCAGTTGATAGCCGGGAAGTGGCGGGCGTAGGCAAGACTGGAGTCCAGCGCCCAGAACACCTTGACTATACGCATAGTCGCCTGGGAGACAGGCTCTGATATATCGCCGCCCGGAGGCGACACGGCGCCGATTGCTGTGACGGAGCCCTGACGGTCATCAGAGCCAAGGCACTCCACGCAGCCGGCCCGCTCATAGAACTGCGCCAGACGGGAGGCCAGGTACGCGGGATAGCCCTCTTCACCGGGCATCTCTTCCAGACGGCCGGACATCTCACGCAGGGCCTCGGCCCAGCGGGAGGTGGAGTCTGCCAGAACAGCCACGTCATAACCCATATCGCGGAAATACTCGGCGATGGTGATACCGGTGTATATGGAGGCCTCGCGGGCCGCCACCGGCATATCGGAGGTGTTCGCAATAAGCACGGTGCGCTTCATCAGCGGCTCGCCATTGCGGGGGTCCTTCAGTTCGGGGAACTCCATCAGAACGTCGGTCATCTCATTGCCGCGCTCGCCGCAGCCGATATAGACGCCTATGTCCACATCTGACGACTTGGCGCGCTGATGCTGAACCACGGTCTTACCGGAGCCGAAGGGGCCGGGGACGGCAGCGGTGCCGCCCTTTGCGATGGGGAACAGGGTATCTATTATACGCTGGCCGCTGTTCATGGGGCGGCTGGGGACGTATTTTCTGGTATAGGGTCTTGCGATACGGACAGGCCAGTGCTGTATCATGGTGAGCTGGTGTTCTTTGCCCTTTTCGTCTCTCACCACTGCCACAACATCTGTCACAACATGCTCGCCGCTCTCCACGCTGACGACCTCACCGGAGACGCCGCGGGGAACCATGATCTTGTGGAGTAT
>CAYFSB010000072.1:7565-7804 GCA_964345655.1 uncultured Oscillospiraceae bacterium | reverse complement strand
CAGGTGGTGTTTTATATACCGTTTATGTATCTGCTCAACGCCCTTTTGGGCACCAATGGCCTGGCCTCAGCCCTTATTGTGGGGGAGACCTGCAGCGCCGTTTTTGCAATGCTGCTGCTGAGAGGCTGGAAGAAGAGGCACCTGACAGAGGGCGGGAGTGCGGAGAAAGTAAATTGAAAGAAATGAGGGTCAAACCATGACAGATGTGGTGGCGTTGGGAGAGCTTTTGATAGACTTTA
>CAYFSB010000072.1:2520-7488 GCA_964345655.1 uncultured Oscillospiraceae bacterium | reverse complement strand
CGGCTCATCCGGGCGGCGCTCCGGCAAACTTTCTGGCAGCGCTGAGTAAATATGGGGTAAAAACTGCCATGCTGGGCAAGTTGGGCGACGACGCCTTTGGGAGGCAGCTTATGAAAACGATTGCATCGGTCGGGATAGATACAAGCGGCCTTCTTTTATCAGACCGGGTGTTCACAACGCTGGCCTTTGTTACGCTGGATGAAAACGGAGACAGGGAATTTTCCTTTGCCCGCAAACCCGGTGCCGATACTCAGCTGTGCTTTGACGAGCTTAAGCTCAGCCTTATTGATGAGGCCAGGGTCTTCCACTTCGGGTCCCTGTCCATGACGGACGAGCCTGCCAGAAGCGCTACATACAGGGCCGTGGAGTATGCCAAAAGCCGGGGCAAGCTGATAAGCTTTGACCCGAATTTTCGCAGACCGCTGTGGAGAGATCCTTATGATGCCAGAGCGCAGATGCTGTGGGGCCTGGGTCAGGCTGACGTGGTAAAGCTCAGCGAAGAAGAGGCGGAGTTCCTTTTTGGCATGAGTCCCGAAACGGCGGCGGAGCATATAGTGGACAAATACGGAGTGAGGCTTGTGTATGTCACCTGCGGGGCAGAAGGCTGCCGGTACAGGACAGCGGCTCTTCAGGGCCTTGAGCGCGGCCTGCGCGGAATAAAGACAGTGGATACTACGGGCGCAGGGGATATTTTCGGCGGTGCTGCTCTGAGTGGGCTTTTAAAAAGCGGAAAGGAGCCTGAGCAGCTCAGTGCCCAGGAGCTGCGCGGTATAGTTGCCTTTGCAAGCGCCGCGGCGGGCCTGTCCACAATGCGCCACGGCGGTATATCCAGCGTGCCTGAGCTGAGCCGGGTGCAGGAAATACTGGCAAAAGAGCTGTAAAAGCTATGCCAAAGACAATAAAGCCGCCCGCTGCGGTTTGCAGCAACAGGGTGCCAGAGCACAGGGAGAGAAATATCTCGTTTGCGCTTTGATACGTGTTGAAACACAGGCGGTAAAGTAATATAATTTTGAAAGAGAACAATAACCGGGAAAGTATCACAAGGAAAAGAGGGAGAGCATATGTTGAGATTCTGGGGTTCAGGTTCGGCGGAGGTAATGCAGAAGGTTGACGCTATTGCTGTCAGAAGCACGGAAAACTTCAACTGGACGTTTATCTTTATTCTTGCGGTAGTGTTTTATGTGTATTGGACAGAGATCAGAAACAAGAACTATCAGGCGGCCTATGCGGGTCTCGCGCTGTATGGAGTACACTGGCTGTATGAGATAGTCAACGCGATAATCGGGCACGTGTCAGGTTATCCGCTGTGGTCGGTCTCCAATGAGTCCACCACCTTTATTCTGCTGATAGGGGTGTGCTGGGAGCTGTCCATGATGTTTGCTCTGGCGGGCATTATCTCTTTCAAGATGCTGCCTGAGGACAGAAGCAGGAGATATTTCACAAAGGGCGGGAAAAAAGGCATAAGCTGCAAGCTGGTTGGCGCCCTTGAGATGGCGCTGCTGTTTGGCCTGTTTGAGTCATTCCTGGCCGGCACCAGCAACGGATCGTTTTTGTGGGTATATAAGTGGTGGGGAGTGCTGCCGGTGTTTATAACTACCTATGTGCCCTTCTTCTTGGCCAGCAACTACGTGCCTGATATGGAGCCGAAAAAGCGCAGCGCATTTCTGATCGGCCTTTGGGCGCTGGTGGCTGTGCTGCTGATAATCCTTATTCCTCTGGGCATCATATAAAACCCTGTCCAAGCTGAGGGCAGGCCCATAATACGGTGAAACCCCGCGGCAAACAAATATAGAATACCCCCCAGTGTCTTGACGTCCGGGTCAAAACACTGGGGGGTAGCATTATTTTACCGTATGCCGCCAACACAAAACACAGGAGAGCTTAAATGGTCATCCCACCGTCTACAACTATGTTTGAGCCGGTCATAAAGGTCACATTGGGGGAGGCGGCAAACAATATGGCCTCGGCCAATTCCTCAGGCGTTCCAAGCCTGCCCATAGGCTGGCGGGAGACGAAATCCTTCATGGCCTGTTCGGGATCGGAGGAAGCTGCCACACGGCGCTTGAAGGAGGCGCTTTCAACGGTGCCCGGGCAGACACAGTTGACACGCACGCCCTCGCGGATGTATTCCGCGGCCATTGACCGGGAGAGAGACAAGATCGCACCCTTGGTAGCGCTGTAGACCGCCCGGTTTGGCACACCCTTGATGGCAACTGAGGTTGTAATGTTGACGATAACGCCCTTTGTATGTCTGAGATACGGCATGGCAAAACGGGAGGACAGGTAGACGCTTTTCACATTGACCTTCATGGAATTATCCCAGGTCTCCTCATCGCACTGCTCTACGCTGCCGTTTGCCACTACGCCGGCGGCATTTACAAGGACGTCTATGTGTCCGTAAGTGTTTACTGCCGTATCAATAATCAGCTTGGCGGCCTCTGCGTCGGAGGCGTCGCCCTTTACGAACACGGCGGGGTAGCCCTGAGCCTTAAGCTCATTGCAGACCTTTAAAGCGGAATCGGACAGGGAATTGACAACAAGAGAAGCGCCTTGCTTTGCAAAGGCCCAGGCTGATGCCATGCCCATACCCGCTCCGGCTCCGGTTACTATTACTGTTTTACCAGAAAAATCCATAATTAAACTCCTAATAATTTAAGAGCGCCACAGTACGCGGCTTAAAATACCGCTATTCTTCGTCTAAAAGCCGGGCAAGTTCTTCGCGTACTATCGTGTCGCTTACATAGTGAATGTGGTTCAGATGTAAAATATGCTGCCGCATTGCCTCTCTGCACAGGTCGGGATCACGCTTGGTCAAAGCGTCGCAGATGTTTATGTGATCCTTCTGCACAAGCTGCCTGACTTCCTGATAGGAATTGGTCAGATTCTGGCTGACCACGGTCCACATTTTGACCGTCTGCATGAGGAGCTGCAGCGCGCGGTTTCCGGTGGCGGCATAGATGGTGTCATGCAGCAGCCTGTCGGCCTCCGCAAAGCCCTCCACATCATCAATATTCAGATTGGATACGCTGTGTTTGATAGCCTCAAGCTGCTCTTCGGTGATGTTTTTCGCGGCCAGCGCTATACATTCACCCTCCATTATAAGTCTTGTCTCAAAAATCTCCGAAATACTTATCTGGCCTGACTGGAGATAGAATTTGAAATAGTCGTATTTGGAGCTGATATCAGATCTGGAGACAAAGGTGCCGCCATGCTTGCGGACCTCAAGAATGTTCATCATGCTCAGGACTTTTATTGCCTCGCGGATAGATTGACGGCCAATAGAGAACAGATCTGACATCTCCCGCTCAGATGGCAGTCTGTCACCTGGTTGGAGGTTGTTGTCCTTTATGTTTTTTAAAATCAGATCCAGGGCTCTGTCGGATTGAGCCTGCCGCTCGGCATTAGTCGTATAAGGCATAACATTCTCACCACGAAAACCTGAGCTTGTCTCCGGCTCTCGCTTGGTCCTTTCAAACATCTTTATTATTTACAGCCGATATTTAATCCGGGACCTTGACCCAGGTGTGTGTATCGGCGGCTTTTATTATTGCAGAGGATATCTTGACTGTCTTCATTCCGTCCAAAAATGAGGGAGTCTGAGGTTCACCCGTGACGATACCCTGGATCATATCCCGCATCTGAATGGTGATGGACTCTTTTACGCCTACGCCCATTCCTGTTTTCTGATTGAACAGCTCACCGTAGGGATTGCCGCGGCCAATGAGCACGTTCCGCTTACCGTTGAGCGGGTCGTGAGGATCGCCAAGCCAGAGCTCCAGCTCGTTGAGGCGCTCACTGTTGAATTTCGCGCTGCCCTTTTCACCGTAGACCTCTATTTCGTGGTGGTGCTTGCAGCCGTGGCAAAGCCAGGAGGTCATCAGCATGCCGATGGCGCCGTTTTTAAATTTCAGCAGCACTGTCATGGCGTCGTCCACATCGCAGGTGTCGGTTTTGCCTGTGGAGGGATCTGTGCGCTCTTCTATAAAGGTCTTGCCCACAGAGCAGACCTCATCCACGTCGCCCACGATATAGCGCATCGCGTCAATAACGTGTGAGCCCATGGTAACTATGCTGCCGCCTCCGGACTGAGCCTTCTTAAACCGCCAGGTCATAGGAGAGTCAAAGCCGAAATCCTGCAAAAACATGCCCTTGATATGGTATATCCTGCCTAACTGCCCCTCCTGAATAATGTCGTGGAGCTGGGCCAGAGCGGGAATCTTGCGGTAATGAAAATCGACCATGTTTGTCAGACCGGCTTTTTCCGCGGCCTGGTTCATCAGCTCCGCGTCGTCTATGCTGTCTGCCAGCGGCTTTTCGCAAAATACGTGTTTGCCCCGCTCAAGCGCGGCAATGGACATCTCCCTGTGAAATTTGTTGTCGGTACACACGTCTACAAGGTCAATTTCAGGATTGTCAATTACATCATGCCAATCAGTCGTATAATGCTCAAAGCCATACTTTTCCTTACATTTTATAGCAGCCGGCTCGTATATGTCAACAACGGTATGTAAATTTATGTTCACGTCCGGAAGCATAGTCTTAGCGCGAAGCATACATTCGGAATGGACATCTCCAAACCAGCCGGCCCCTATTACAGCAATGTTTATAGTTTTCATTTTCAGTTCTCCTATAAATGAAAGAATAAAGCCATTTTATACCGGGAGTAATATGCGCCCTGCCGGGGCGAAGGCGGCCGTTTAAAGCCGCGGCTTCGCCCAGGGTATAAAATGCCCTGCGCCGTCAGGCGTAGATGCCGAGTATTTCTCTGGCCTGTGCCGGAGTGGCGACCGGGCGTCCCAGACTGCGGGATATGTCCGCTATCTCCTTGACAAGCTCGTGAGCCTCGCAGATCTTGCCCTGCTGGTTGAAGGGATAATCCTCTGTGCCGACGCGCACGCCGTCGCCGTTTCTTATTGCGGCCACAAGGATGTCCATCTGCTCCCTGCCCATAATGGATACCACGCATTT
>CAYFSB010000072.1:389-2510 GCA_964345655.1 uncultured Oscillospiraceae bacterium | reverse complement strand
AGGTACTCTTCAACAGTGGGGGGAGACCAGGTGCCGCCGGGCCAGCCGAAGAATAACGTGTTTATGTAGGGGCCGTCCAGAAGTCCTTTTGCGATGAGCTGGTTCAGATTCCATATGGAGCCTGAGTGCCATATCTCAAACTCGGGCTTGACCTGATATTTGCGGCAGCCCTCGGCGTATTCAACCAGCTCCTCCATGGGGTGCAGAACATCGGTGTTGCATTCGGCAAAGTCCTCGTCATGGTGGTTCAGAATGATGGATACCATGTCGGATTTCTGCTCGAATACCTCTATGCGCTGCTGAAGAGTCAGGGTCGACATGCCGCTCTGGATAAGAATATCTGTGGCTTTGCGGCAGCCGTTTATGATTTCAACCCATTTGCCTACGCCTTTGGTGCAGCAGTCCTCGCCGATATCGGCCAGGCCGTGGGTGTGCAGAACGGCGGCGCCTGCCTCACGGCATTTGCAGCCCTCCTCTATCAGAGCCTCAACATCCCTGGGGTATTTGGTCTGCGGGTTAAGCCAGCAGCTGTTGGGTGTAGCGACAATTATTAACGGGTCTATAGTTTTCTCCTTTCAAATTGCATGTTCCATGATAAATTTATACACAAAGGGCTTTGCAGCCCATGTAGTGCCTGTAGAATTCAGGCCGCCGAA
This sequence comes from uncultured Oscillospiraceae bacterium, assembly GCA_964345655.1. Classification (GTDB taxonomy): domain Bacteria; phylum Bacillota; class Clostridia; order Oscillospirales; family Oscillospiraceae; genus Limivicinus. The sequence continues at coordinate 1,854 of CAYFSB010000072.1, read as the reverse complement.
GAGTGGTCGGCGCTCTCCCGGAGAGCCTTCAGCACACACTCCGGCGTCAGCGGCATCTGGGTTATCCGCACGCCGGTGGCGTCAAAGACAGCGTTGGACAGAGCCGGCATAACAGGGCAGGGCGTGGCCTCGCCTATGCCAAGAGCGCCGAAAGGCCCGTCCTCATCATAACTCTCCACATAATCGACCAGCATCTGCTCCGGCATATCCATGCTGGTGGGCAGCAGGTAATCGGTGAAGTTGTTGTTTATCAGCCGGCCTGTGGCGGGGCCCTCCTCCAGCTTTTCAAAGAGCGCCTGACCCAGCCCCATTGAAATGCCGCCCTCTATCTGCCCCGTCAAAAGCAGAGGATTTATGGCGCGGCCGCAGTCATGCACCGCCACATAGCGCAGCACATCCACTATGCCGGTCTCCGTGTCCACCTCTACCTGGGCTATATGCGTGCCGAATATGTGCTTTTCAAAATTCCGGCAGTGTCCGGTCTCCTGGTCACCGCTGTCGGAGAGCGTGCCGAAGCTGGCCTGACCGATGGGTGAAAATCCGTGCTGACGCTCACTTATCCAGGCGGCGTCCGCGATGGTCACATATTTTTCGGGAAAAGATTTGATGCAGATACGGCCGTTTTCCGCGTAAAGCTTACCCGTGTCCGGGAAGTTCAGCTTCCAGGCGGCGGCTGAGAGCAGCTTTTGCAGCGCGTCCTGGCAGGCAAGACGCACACAGCTGCCCACTATGTAGGTGTCGCGGGATGCTCCGGTGCCCTCGTCGTAGGGCGTCAGATCCGTGTCGGAGCTGATAAATCTCAGCTGCTCTATGGGGATGCCAAGGGTCTCGGAGGCGATCTGCATCAGTACGGTGCCGGAGCCCTGCCCCAGATCCGTACAGCCGCTGTATATTATGGCAGAGCCGTCATGGTTTATTTTCACGAAGACGGCGGTCGCGCTGGACTTATTTGCCGCGTCCATGGGATAGATGACGTTTGCGATGCCTATGCCGCGTTTCTTCATGGCCTGTCCCTCCAGCTTGCCGGATCGTTGAAAATCTCCAGTGCCCTGTCAAAAGCCTTTACAGCTCCGGCAGAGGACAAAACCTGGCCGTTGGCCAGCTGTCCTGCGTCTCCAAAGAGGTTTTTCCTGCGGATCTCCACAGGGGAGATATGCAGCCTGTCTGCCAGAATGTCCATTTGGGATTCCATTGCAAAACAGACTTGAGGCACGCCCATGCCGCGCATTGAGCTGCCTATAAGGGAATTGGTATACACAAGGTAAGCATCGGATTTGACATTGGGCACGAAATATGGCCCGCAGGCGTGAACCACAGATTTGAGCATGGTGGAGTTTCCAAGCCCCAGATAAGCCCCGGAATTGACATATATCTCCGCCAGGTTCGCCATCAGCCGACCCTCCCGGTCAACGCCGGTTTTGTATCGCATCTTATAGGCATGGCGCACGGTCGAAGTGCTCAGATC
>CAYFSB010000072.1:0-379 GCA_964345655.1 uncultured Oscillospiraceae bacterium | reverse complement strand
TCCTCCTCCCGGCTGAATACCATCTTGACAGGCCGCCTGGTTTTCAGAGCCAGCAGCGCCACCCAGGGTTCAAGGGTGACCTCATTTTTCCCTCCAAAAGCTCCGCCCACCGCCTCGGAGCGGATGCGGATCTTGGTGGCGGGCATTTGCAGAATGTTTGTCATGACACCCAGATAATTAAAGGGTCGGGATGTGGATGTGGTTATCACAAGCTGCCCGTCGGCACAGAGCTCCGCCAGTGCCACATGGGGCTCAATAGGGGCGTGGTCTACCTTCTGGGTAGTATATGTGTTCTCTTCCGTCAGATAGCAGCCGTCAAACATGTGCTCTGAGCTGTCGCCGAAGCGGATCTTCTGGTGATGGCTTATATTGCTGTCAT
>CAYFSB010000071.1:2606-7810 GCA_964345655.1 uncultured Oscillospiraceae bacterium | reverse complement strand
ATACGGTGACGCCCATTGAAGAGAACAGAGCCGTCTATGAGCGGGGATTCCAGACCTACAGGGATATCCGCGCAGCCATGGCGGATGTATACCACAAGATGATCTGACAGGAGCAGAGGGATGAATATACTCGTCTGCCTGAAAATGGTGTCCCAGCTTCAGTTTGCCGATGCCATAGGCGACAGCCACAATACACAGCGGCTATCAGCGGGGCAGCTTTGCCTGAACCCGGCGGATGCCTATGCCCTTGAGCAGGCGCTCAGACTGAAGGACAGCTGCGCCGACATTAAAATAACCGTCATGACCATGGCGCCGCATTACGCAGAATGTATTCTGCGTAATGCGCTCGCTATGGGGGCGGATGAGGCGCTGCTCCTGTCGGACAGGGCTTTTGCCGGCTCCGACACCATAGCCACAGCCAAAACACTGGCGCGGGCCATAAAAAAAGGCCCCCTGCCGGAGCTTATACTCTGCGGCAAAAAAGCCATTGACAGTGAGACCGGGCACATAGGCCCCCAGCTTGGGGCGCTGCTGGATATACCGGCGGTGACGGGCGTCTTGTCTATGAGCTTGTGCGGCGGCGGAGAGATAGAGCTGCTACGCGCCCAGGACGGCGGCATAGTCCGGCTGCGCGCCAAAATGCCTGTGCTTCTAAGCCTGTGCAACGGCACCGAGATGGTCAGAAATCCCACTATAACGGGCCTGCGCCAAAGCCGCAGCGCCGGTATTAATGTGCTCACATCCTCCGATTTAGGCATGGATGCGGCCTCGTCCGGGCAAAATGCTTCCGGCACGGAGACGATCTCCATCCGGGAGCTGCAATTTGGCCGGAGACAGGGAGAAAAAACAGAGGATATGACCTGCGGAGTAAAGGAGCTTGCCCGGCTTCTGACAGAAGAAGGGGGCGGCGGAGCATGAGAGAATTCTGGACGGTGTTTTCCCGCGCCGGAGACTCATCGCTGGGCCTTCTGCAGAGATGCACGGCGCTTGCGGGGGAACGGGGCTTAAAAAGCTGCGCCGTGGTCGTGTCGCCGCAGCTTGAAGAGGGAGACGCGGAGCTTATCTGCGCCTGCGGCGCGGAAAAAATATACTACATCCCTGCCGACGATGAGCGTATAGACAGCGAGCGCGTCGTCAGGGACTGCCTTGTAAAGCTATGCCGGGAGGGCGCGGCTCAGGCGGTGATATTTGAGTGCTCGTCCTTTTTCGCCGAGGTTGCCCCGGCGGCGGCGGTTGAACTCAACCTGGGAATAACTGCCGACTGTACCCAGCTGCGCTGGGACGAGAGCTGGGGATTGCTTCAGATAAGGCCCACTTTCGGCGGAAGAAAGCTTGCCGTGAACCGCTCGGTGTTCTGCCCGTATATTGCCACCGTGCGCAGGGGAGTGTTTCCCTATACCGCGCCGGAGCTGAAGGGGAAAAAACCGGAAATATGTCGGCTGCCTGTGGACGTCGGCTCGCCACTGCTGAAATTTCTGGGCTTTGAGGAGCGGCTTGAGCACCGGGGCGGCCTTGAAACGGCGGAGATAATCGTCTCCGGCGGGCTTGGCGTGGGCAGCCGGGAGAATTTCCGGCAGCTCAAAGAACTGGCGGAGCTGCTTGGTGGGGAGCTTGGAGCCTCCAGAGGCGCAGTGGCGGCGGGTTTTGCCTCATACGGCCATCAGGTGGGGCAGACCGGCGTGTCTGTGAGACCCAGAGTATATCTGGCCTTCGGGATCTCAGGGGCGGTGCAGCATCTCAGCGGAATATTGGGAGCTGGGAAGATAATTGCCATAAATCATGACCCCAGGGCGCCCATACACGACTATAGCGACTTCTCCATTATTGCCGACTGCAACGAGACGGCGGCAAGGCTGACGGAGGAGATAAAGCGCGGGAAAAAATAAAAAAGCGGCGGCGTTTCCGATCAAAGTTTCGGAAGCGCCGCAGTTTTTTTATTGTCCGTCCTCAGGTTCACCGCTGTTTTTGAGCCGTGGGATAAATTGCAGGGCGAATTTTCTAGCACCAGCGCTGGTGCCGCCCAGGTAGCCAATCACTGAAAAGGTCAGCGCGCCAACAAAGTTTACAAACAGATCCTCCATGGTGTCATACAGGCCTATATCCAGATATCCGCCTACCCCCAGTTCCTGCCCGTTTACCGCGACCGAGCGGATGCCGTCCACCAGGATGGGAATGTTGCTGTTGGTCTCATCCAGCATAACGCTGGAGATATAGCTTACCACGGTGTCCTTCTGCATGTCCAGCAGGAAAATGCGGTCCATGGCAAACTCGAAAAATTCCCAGAGCACGCCTATGGTCATGGAAAAGCAAAAGGCAGCCAGAGCCATGTACAGAGGGGAGAGATTGACGCGAACGCTGCTGTCCCGGTTTAAGATATCCACAAGTGAATAACCTACAGCGGCACAGAGAAAACCCCAGACCGTGTGCATTATGGTGTCCCAATGGGGATATTGGACGTAGTAGCAGGCCAGCTCCCCAAGAATTTCCGAGGCAAAGATATGCAGCAGAATGACAATTTGCAGCCCGGAGGGCAGTTCAATGGAGAGATTTTTTGCAACAAGCGTGGGTAGCAGGAAAAGTACCAGCACCAGCAGGCATATAAAGACGTTGTCATAATAGCCGCGCACAGCGGAGAGCACCAGCGCCGCAATGACAAACAGCCGCAGGATTGCCCACAGGATAAACACCCTGCGGTTTGTGCGAAGCTGCTCCTTTAAGGCCGCGCCCAGATGGCGCTTTTTCTGTTCAGGCATCTCGCGTCTCCTTCTTATCTATAATTCTGCGCTTATATGCCCGGTACATCAGCATTGCCGCAGCGCATGTGAGCAGATTAATGGCTATACTTATCCAGAACCAGGGGGAGCTTATATCCGAAATCTGCATCCCTACCACAGTTGCACAGACAATATCCGGCACAAAGCCCAGCACACCGCCCAGAAGATACTGGAGATAGGGCAGGCGAGTGTTGCCCAGATACAGACTCACCACATCGCAGGGCAAAATACCTATAATGCGCACAAGGAAGGAAAAGAAAAAGCCGTTTTTCCCTCTCAGCGCTCTCAGCTCAGACAGCTTGGGATATTTCTCCATCAGCCGCACCGTCATATCTGCGCCTGACCCGCGCCCCACCAGATACGGCAGACTCAGGCTTATGGAAATGCCCACAACGTTTACCAGCAGCGCCAGCGGCAGCGGGAAAAGCCGCCCGCATACCGCAAACAGCAGCAGCACCGGGAACATCAGCGACAGACTTTTCAGCGCGAAGGCCAGCCACAAAAACAGCGCGGCCAGAGCCGGATTTCCGGGGCTGTAGCTCAATATATCGTCTACCGTCAGCTCCCGCCCGGACAGCAGATACCATATTATCACCGCCGCCATGCACATCAGCGGCAGCAGGCGAAGTATCCATGTGAAAACCGGCCGGAGCTTTCTTGAAAAATTTCTCATTGTATTTCCTCCGGGAATACAGTAACACCCGGCATGAAATTCGGCAACAAAACCCGCGGGATTTTACAGTTTGGCAATATTTTCCGGGAAATACAGGGGGGATGAAAAGCAGAGCTCAATTGATAACCCGGCCTTACCAGGCCTCGCAGTCGTCGAAATCCACAAGGCTCTCGTCCAGCGGCGTCTCTCTGAGCACTGAGGACATGTAGGCGTTCACCTGATTGCGCATATCCCGGCGGGATATTGTGCGGCAGTCCATCAAATCCTGCTGTACCCAGATGAAATTTATCTTCCGCTCCCGCGCCTGATCGTCGAATATGCCCTGAAGACCGTCCATGCCCTTGCAGGATATCTGGTCATACATAATGATAGTGTCCACTCTGTATTCCTCTGCCACACGCCACATTTCATCCACGGCGTTTGCATAGCCGCCCTTGGTGTGCTTGCGCATGGTGGTGCGCTGGAAGGTGAGGGCCAGTCCCTCAAGGGCGCTGCGGGGGCTGGAGGTGTCGATTATATGCTGGGATATGTGGGTCTCCATGTCCATAACGCAGACTATGCCCCAGCATTGCTCCAGCCAGTTGGCAAAGTTTGTGTAGTAATTTGCCGGGCATGACCAGACCAGAGCCTTATGGCGCAGCTCCCTTGTGCATGGCAGGCGCTTTTCATAGCCCGCTGTCATCAGCCTGCGCACTTTTTCATCGGCTTTGTTGAAGCGGCTGTCCATGCCGCCGCAGAGGTGGAAAGAATACATCCGGTAGAGCCAGGGGGGGGGGCCGGTGACCTGCGGATAGTCTGTGCGGTTTATCTCCCACAGGTCCAAATGGAAGCGCGTCACGTCGTTATAACGCTCCATTCCGGCAAAAAATGCGTCCCAGTCAAAGTGCTCCCCGGTCTGCTCTTCAATGAAATGAATACAGCCCAAAAGCTCATCTACCGCGTAATCCTGCGCGTCCACATCGTCGTTATATCTCAGCGGCACCCCCAGCTCATAGGTTGGTAGCTTAAAATACCTGTCCTGATATGAGCTGGTCATGACGCTGCCGTCGCAGGGCATGTTGCAGGAGATAAAGCATTTGCCGAAGCGGGGATAATCCCCATCAATAGCCACTCCCGCCTCAGCTGAGGGCAGAGGGCACACGCCTGCGGGTCCGCCGTAGTTCTCTATGCTGTCCAGATACGCAGGGGGAAGCTGCTGGTTTATCATGGAGGAGAGAAATATGGGTATGGTCTGCACCGGCACGCCTATCAGGTTCGGAAAGCCCGCCATAAGCTCCGTGGGCACCAGCTCGTCCAGGCAAACTATCCGCTCCGACAGAGATTTCTTCCCGCCCATACTCATGTCCGCGTCAAAGGACAGGGCGATAACATCTATGGTGTGCTTTACAATAACGTCGTAGAGCAGGTGGCCGGCTCTCAGCTGAACGCCCCTGTTGCCCTCAAGCTGCCTGTCGATAAAGGCGGGGACAGTGAGATAGGTGGCCATCCAGCGGTATTTAAACAGCCCCTTCACCACCTGCACCGGTGAGCGGAGCACAAAGGCGACCATGTCTTTCCAGGTCATGAGCCACCAGAAGTAGTCGTAAACCGTGTCCCGCAGTCCGCGCCATTGGCGGCGTTTGCGTATGCCGGTCTTATCAGTGTATGTGTTTCCCAGCTTCTCCATATCATTTGCCCTCTTTTCCGGAATTTATGCGTTTTATCTCAAGACTCTCCACAAAAGCCTGCACTCTGGTGCGCAGCTGGCCGGAGGAGTT
>CAYFSB010000071.1:0-2596 GCA_964345655.1 uncultured Oscillospiraceae bacterium | reverse complement strand
GTGTACTGCCTGTCGACGCAGACTGTGGGGATCCCGAAATCCTCCGTGAGGATATGTGAGGCCAGGGGCCGCTCATAGCCCCAGAATTCACAGAATTTAAGCTGCTCGTACAATATTCCGTCGGCGTGGTAGTCTTTGGCCAGCTTATAGGCGTACTGCCGCCGCTCCAAAACCTTGTCCTTGGCCATGTAGCGTGGGCACTGGCTGCTCTGCTGATAAAAGCGGCAGACCTGGGTAAGCGCGGGTTCGTCGTCGCTCAGCACTATCTCCTGCCTTCCGGGCAGAGCGCCGAAGCAGAACCTGTCCGCCACTATAAGCGCTCCGGACTGTTCCACCGTGCGGGTAAAGTCAGGATCGTCGATTTCTGAGCCTACCACTACGATGCGGGCGCGAAACGGGCTCTTTTCGTCGCTCTTACGGGTTTTGAGCTCCTCCAGCGTTTCCTCCAGCAGCGGCAGTATCAGCGCTTTGGGGCAGCAGTAGGACACAAGGCAGAGAATATGGTATTCATAGCCCGTTATGGGCGGATTCGGCAGCTTGCGCAGCTCACCTATCTCCGTGAGCACACGGCAGACTCTGTTGTGCTCCTGCACTGCGCGGCGAATGGCACTGTCGGATATGTCAGTGCCAAAGCGCTGGTGCATGGGTTCAAGGATCTTCTTTTTTATCTGGTTTTCATAGTGCTTCAGGCCGTGTTCGCTGACCTTGAAGGGCACGTCAATAAAGGAGACAAAAAAATCCGGGGACTGGTTCAGATGCAGCAGCTCAAAATGCTCCAGCGCCCGGTTCATTTCCGAGCAGGTCTCGCCGCCGGCAATGGCAGAGAGAAAGTTAAAGCCGCCCTCTATGCCCCGCTCCACCAGCGCCTTGGAGTAACCGCAGAGATAATTTGTCATGTAATATGTGGATATGTCCAGCGAGCCTGTACGGGGCGCCCGCAGCCGCAGGGAAAAACAGTTGGACAGATTCAGCAGCAGCTCCGGTACATGGTAGCAGGTATAGCCTATGGCATGGCTGCCCTGAGATATGGCCTGCTGAACAAGCGGGTTTGCCGCCTCATCCAGCAATTGCTCGAAATAGATAAGATGTTTCAGATCCTTCATTGAGGTACCCCCAGAAGTGTTATATAGTTAAAAATATAATTTATTATACAGTAAGATAAAAATCTTTTCAACACTTGACGCGGGTCAAAAAGCCGATTAGAATAAATTTGCAGCTCAAAAGATAAAAAATTTCTTTTGGAGCGATATCTTTTTCAGCAGGAGGAAACATAAATATGGACAGTTTAAATAAAGCCTGGTACAGAACCTTTCAGATGGCAGTCAATATAGCCAGCCGCCTGCTGTACTGGAGAAAACCCATTCCCGTGACCGGGCAGGGAAGCAGTGAGCGCATTCCGGAGATACTCAAAAGCTGCGGAGTACACCGTGTGATGGTTGTCACAGGCCGCCATGTGGGAAAGAGCATCGCTCCGGCAATTATTGAGAGCATTAAGGCCCAGGGAATAGACTGCGTGCATTTTGACCAGGTGGAGGCAAATCCCTCCACAGTAATAGTTCACAGTGTGAAGAAGCTGTACCTGGAGAAGGGCTGTGACGGCTTTTTGGCCATTGGCGGGGGTTCGCCGATTGACGCGGCCAAGGCGGCCGCGGCGCTGGTGGTGAGACCCGGCAAGACGCTGGACGGTATGGCGGGCCTCTTTAAGGTGCTCAAAAAGCTGCCGCCATTTGTGGCGGTGCCCACCACAGCCGGTACCGGCTCAGAGACCACAATTGCCGCCGGTATACCCGACGCGGAGACGCAGCACAAATACGCCATTATGGACCCGAATCTTGTGGCCCGGTACGCGGGTCCGGGCCCGGGGGTGACCCGCGCTCTGCCGCCCCAGACTACCGCCACAACAGGTATGGATGCCCTGACTCATGCGGTGGAGGCATATATCTGCTGGACCAACAACACCAGAGAGAGCATACGGCTGGCCGAGGAAGCCACGGTCACCATCTTTAAATATCTTGAGCGTGCCTACAGGGACGGCAACGACATGGAGGCCAGGGGCGAAATGCTAATGGCGGCCTACAAGGCGGGCTTTGCCTTTACAAGAGCGGGCGTGGGCAACGTACACGCCATTGCCCATACCATGGGCGGATTGTACGGAACGGCTCATGGTCTGGCAAATGCGGTTATTCTGCCGATTGTCCTTGAGGATTACGGAGAAGTAGTGTATAATAAATTAGCGCATCTGGCGGAGCTCACCGGCACCGCCGTATCCGGCACTGCGGAGGAGAAGGCAAAGGCCTTTATCGCCGAGGTATATGCCATGAACAAACGCATGGGCATACCCATGGGGCTGGATGTGATACGTGAGGAGGATATACCCCGGATGGTTGAATGGGCTCTGGCCGAGGCCAACCCCACCTACCCCGTCCCGGTGGTGTATACCGGGGAGCACTGCGCACAGGTAATACGAAAAATCAAGGAAATGGCACAGGGAGTTTAAATGCAGTTAAACGAACTAAAACTTGTATCAGCCAGCAATATCATCAAATTGCGCACCAATGCCTCAATGACGCAGGCGGAGCTGGGTGCGGCGCTGAAC
>CAYFSB010000070.1:2392-7888 GCA_964345655.1 uncultured Oscillospiraceae bacterium | reverse complement strand
ATGGACATCTTGGAGGTGGGGGTACCCAGACTCATTATGCGGGCGCCCACCTTGGGAATATAGGGGTCTGGGACCTTAAAGGTCTCACCGTATATGTTGTTAAAGCGTATGGCGATATCCCGCGTCAGCTCGCAGTGCTGCTTCTGATCCTCGCCCACGGGGACAAAATCCGCCTGATACAGCAGAATGTCTGCAGCCATAAGCGACGGGTAGGGTAGCAGTTGAGTATCCAGCCAAGCTCCGCATGCTCGTGTACATGGCTCTGCAAAAAGAGCGTGTTTTTATCCGGGTCAAGGCCGCAGGCAATATACTGGGCCAGTTGGGATACGGAGCGGCGGCGCAGCTCGGCGGGGTTTTGCCGGACGGTTATGCTGTGCAGATCCGCCATAAAATAAAAGCAGTTGAACTCATCGGCAAGCTCAGACCAGTTCTTTACCGCTCCCAGATAGTTGCCCAGATGCAGATCACCGGAGGGCTGTATACCGGAGAGCATGGTTTTCTTTTCGGTTACATGAGCTGTGTTTTCCATAATCATACCTCGATTTTCCAAAAAAATCATCGCAGAACGTCCATATATTCTACCAAATTAACTTCGGCTTGACAACAGGGAAAATGTAAAATAATATATGAAATTACCGACACTAATAGGAGGCAGCAGAAATGAAGGATATGAAATGGTTTGAGGAGATGGAGGCGCGCATACCGAAAAATGAAGTTCGGACGCGTTTTGCGCCCTCACCTACAGGATACATGCACGTTGGCAATCTCCGCACGGCGCTCTATACTTACCTTATTGCCCGCCACGCCGGAGGGAAATTTATCCTCCGCATTGAGGACACCGACCAGGGCAGACTGGTTGAGGGTGCGGTAGACGTTATCTACAAGACTATGGCCCAGTGCCATCTTGATCACGATGAGGGCCCGGATATGGGCGGCCCGGTGGGACCATATGTGCAGACCGAGCGGCGCTGCCTCTACGGGGAGTACGCGGAGCTTTTGATGGAGCGGGGACATGCCTACCGCTGCTTCTGCGAAAAAGGGGAGTCTGAGGAGGACGCCGGAGATTTTGACAGGGGCGATGATCCCTGCCGCGCTCTCAGCCGGGAGGAGTCTGACCGGAGAGCCGCCGCGGGCGAGCTTTTTGTCATTCGCCAGCGTATCCCGCACGAGGGCAGCACTACCTTCCATGATGAAATATTCGGAGATATCACAGTTGAAAACAGCAGCCTGGACGACCAGGTGCTCATGAAGCGGGACGGACTGCCTACCTATAACTTCGCAAACGTGGTGGACGATCATCTTATGGGTATCACCCATGTGGTGCGGGGCAGCGAGTATCTGTCCTCCGCACCCAAATATAACCTGCTGTATCAGGGCTTTGGCTGGGATATCCCGTGCTATGTGCACTGCTCCCCGGTGATGCGGGATGCGCACAATAAGATGTCCAAGCGCCACGGCGACCCCTCATATGAGGACCTTATCGCCCAGGGCTTTCTCACAGACGCCGTTATAAACTATGTGGCCCTTCTGGGCTGGAGTCCCAGGGGAGAGCAGGAGATATTCTCCATGGATGAGCTGAAGGACATCTTTGAGATGAGCGGCATATCCAAGTCCCCCGCCATATTTGATATAGAGAAGCTGCGCTACTTTAACAGCGAATATATCCGCGCTATGGCGCCGGAGAGCTTTGCCAAAATTGCAGAGCCCTATATCCGCCAGGCGGTAAAGAACGAAAAGTATGACGCGGCGGCCATTGCCTCTCTGCTCCAGCAGCGCACCGAGGTGCTCACAGATATACCGGAGAAGCTGGATTTCTTTGATGAACTGCCGGAATACGGCACGGAGCTTTTCGTACACAAAAAGTCCAAGTCCGATGAAGCCTCGTCCTTGGACGTGCTGGGTAAAATCATCCCCGTGTTTGAGGCTCTGGACGGCTGGACGGATGACAGGCTGCTGGACGCCATGGTAAAGCTTGCCGAGGAACTGGGCGCAAAGAACGCAAAGGTCATGTGGCCGGTGCGCATCGCAGCCGCAGGCCGCGCCGTGACTCCCGGCGGCGCTGTAGAGATATGCCGGATCCTCGGAAAAGAGGAGACTCTCCGCAGACTGAATATCGCGGTGGAAAAGCTGGCATAATTTTCATAAGTAAAGCACCTCTTTTTGGAGAAAATATCTCAAAAAGGGGTGTTTTTCTATGTCCGGAAAAATCAAGATACTCATCGGGGCGTTTGCTGGCGCCGCGGTCGTCGTGCTGGGAGTGTATATATACATGGTCAGCGCCAATCTGGCCGACTACAGGCTGGCGGCCCGCTATAGCTCCAGCAGAGCCTTTGAGGAGACGGTAAACGCCGTGGATGAACTGAGCACGGCGCTGCAAAAGAGCGTGTATGCCACTGACGGCAGCATGTGCGGCAAAATCTGCGGCGAGGCCTACGCCAATGCCCTGGCGGCGGAGACGGCGGTATCCACGCTGCCCTTTTCCACTCAGGAGCTGGAACAGATATCCGGCTTTTTAAACGTGGCCGGAGACTATGCCTATACCCTCATCAGTCAGGTGGGGGACGAGGGCTTTACAGAGGAGCAGCTTAAAGATCTCACTGATATGTCCGCTGTGGCGGCGGGACTTTCAGACACCCTGCGGCAGCTTCAGGGCAGCTTGAACGCAGGGGACGTGATAATGGACAGCAGAGAGGCAAGGCTTGAAAATGTAAACTCCGACGACGGCCTGACAAAGCTCAGCCAGAAAATGCTGGAATATGAGGCGACCTTCCAGTCCATGGGAGAGGTTCAGTATGACGGGAAATTCACCTCCGGTCAGGAAGAGCAGCAGGGAGAGCTGAGCCCGGAGGAGATGCTGGCGCTGGCCGCCGAATATGCGGGCGTCGCCAAGGAGGAGCTGAAGGAGGAAGAGAATTTTCACGGCGAAAACGGGAGAATCTGCTACCGGGCAGGGGAAATGCTTATCTGCGTTGGCCCGTCCGGAGTGGAGAGCATGTCCCAGTCAAGACTTGTCAGCGATGGTCAGGTGAGCCTGGAACAGGCGGAGCAGACAGCCGCAGACTTCCTGGCGGAGAGAGGCTTTGAAAATCTGGAGCTGTCCGAGAGCGGGGAGAACGGCTCCATCGCCGTGCTGCGCTTTTCCAGAGTGGAAAACGGTGCGGTAGCTTTAGATAACTCACTCAGCGTCTCGGTGGCGCTGGACGACGGCTCAATATACAGCCTTAATGCCGCAGACTACAGCGATATCCAGACGGAAACCCAGTGGGAGATAAGCGAGGAGGATGCGTCGGGAACGCTCCCGGAGAGCCTGACGCCCACAGGCAGCAGGAAAGTGATAATAAAAAGCGCGGGCGGGCGGGAGCTGGCCTGCTATGAGTTCAACTGTATGGCCGAAGACGGCAGGCAGGTCAGGATATACGTGGACGCCGTCACCGGCAGGCAGTGCGAGATCCTGATATAGACAGAGCGGCAGAGGCAGGGACTTGAGAGCAAATTTGCTCACATATCCCTGCCTTTGGACATTTTGTGGAATTTGACCAATGTAGGGCGAAAAATCTTTCTATATTCTATTTGACATTTTATTAACATTAAGAATATACTATAGAAGCAACCTTGTTTTTTCTTTGACGGGCATGTAGTTATTTTGTCAAGACAAAAGGCTGTTTTTGCCTTGAAACAAAGGCACATATGGGGTATCATAAGGTCGTTGTACATATTCACATTTTTTTGTGGAGAAAAGCAGGGTTTTTACAGCAGATTTTCAAAATTATAATACAGAGGGGGTGTGCCAATGTCATTTGAAGCGATTACGAGTATTACCGGAGCTGAGGCTCAGGCCAAAGCTGTTGTAGCCGGTGCGGAAGCGCGGGCGAAACAGATGCTCTCCGATGCCCAGGCTGCCGGTAAAGCCGCGATAGAGGCGGCAGGCGCAAAAGCGGACAGCGAACTGGCTGAACTCCGCCGCAAGGCTGATGAAAAAGCTATGACCGAGGCGGGCGTGCTTTCCGGCGAGCTGGAAAACAAGAAGGCCGCGCTCCGCGCCAGGGCGGAAGCAAGACTGGGAGAAGCAGCAGCTCTCGTAGTGGAAAGGATAGTGAACAACTGACATGGCCATTTTAAAAATGAAGAGGCTCAGGCTCATGGTTGTTCGCTCCCGAAAGGACGAATTGCTGCGTGAGCTTGTGCGGATGGGCTGTGTGGAATTCTCGGAGATCGGGGATGAGATCCAGGGCTCGGAGGTGGAAGCTCTTCTGAGCCGGGAAAACAGCAGACTTATGGCTCTGAAAACACGTCAGGCCGCCCTTAACCACGCCATTGCGCTACTTGACCGGTATGCGCCGGCCAAGGGTAAGCTGCTGTCGGCAAAGCCTGAGTTTGAGGACGAGGTGCTGCTGGATGACAGCGGCGTTGAGGGCTCACTGAAGACGGCGGATGCCATAAGCGGCATGGATGAGCGCATAAAGCGCATCAGCGCCGAGGAGAGCCGCCAGCGCAGCATAATAGAGTCGCTGAAGCCCTGGGTAGATCTGGACATGCCTTTGGAGACCGAGGGCACACAGCGCAGCGCTGTGGTCATGGGTACGATACCCGCCAAGATAGCTCTTGACAAGGTGAACAGCGCCCTGAGCGAGGCTGCCGAGGAATCGGAGCTCTTTTGCATCTCTGATGACAAGAGCCAGCATTATGTGGTGCTGGTGTGCATGAAGGAGAGTCTGACCCAGGCCCAGGAGTGTTTGCGCGGCTTTAACTTTGCAGCCGCCGCTCTCAGCGGCATGACAGGCAGTCCCCGCGAATGTATCGCCGCCGCCGACAACGTGCTCAAGGAGCTGGCCTCTGAAAAGGCCTCCTGCACCACATCCATTGTGGATAACGCGGTGCGTCGGGAGGAGCTGAAGCTGGCTTCAGACAGAGTCAGCACCGCGATCTCCATAGCCGAGGCCGAGGACAGGCTCTACGGTACGGAGTCCGTGGTGATGATGGAGGGCTGGATGCCTGCCGAGAACGAAAAGCAGCTGTCTGAGGTCTTCGACAGATATGACTGCGCCTGGGACAGCCGGGAGCCGGAGGCGGATGAATACCCGCAGGTGCCGGTGAAGCTCAAAAATAACGGTCTTACAAACGCGCTTAACATGGTCACCAACATGTATAGCCTTCCCGCCTATGGCACAGTGGATGCAAACCCGCTCATGGCGCCGTTTTTCATCCTGTTTTACGGCCTGATGATGGCCGACATGGGCTACGGCATAATTATGATCGCTGCGGCACTGGTGGCTATGACCAAGATAAAACCCAGAGAAGGCACGCTTGCTTTTTGCCAGCTTCTGCTGTATGCGGGCATATCCACCTTCATCATGGGCGCACTGACCGGTGGCCTTTTTGGCGACGCGCCGTACAGGATAGTACACATGATAAATCCCGCCAGTACCTGGGAGGGCCTGCCGTATCTGTTTAACCCCGTGAACGACAGCTCTGTTGTGCTCTACGGCGCGATGGTTC
>CAYFSB010000070.1:1171-2382 GCA_964345655.1 uncultured Oscillospiraceae bacterium | reverse complement strand
GCTGGGTGTTCTGCACCTGAATACCGGCATGGTGGTGAGCTTTGTGCAGAAGGCCAAATCCGGCAATCTGGCAGACGGCATCTTTGAGGAAGGCCCGCTGTGGGTAATTCTCGCAGGCGGCGTGCTGCTGGCACTGAAGCTTTTGGGGATAACCGCATCCGAGACCGTGTATACGGCCGGGCTTGTGATCCTCATCATCGGAGCGGTCATGCTGCTCTTTGGCGCCGGGCGCCATTCCAAGGGCTTCGGCAAGGTTACGGCGGCGGTGGGCTGCATCTATAACACGGCCACAGGCTGGTTTGGCGATGTGCTGTCCTACTCCCGTATCATGGCCCTGATGCTGGCCGGCGGAGTTGTGGCGCAGGTGTTCAACACCATTGCCGCGATGCCTGCTGAAGGCATGGGCGTGAACGCGGCGTCCGTGATAATCTTTATTGTTATATTCCTTATAGGACACGCGCTGAACTTCGGCCTGAACCTGCTGGGCTGCTTCGTGCACGACCTGCGTCTCCAGTGCCTTGAATTCTTCGGCAAGTTCTATACAGACGGCGGCAAGCCGTTTTCACCTCTGAAGATCAACACAAAATATGTCAGAGCCAAAGAGACCTTACATCAAATAGTCTAATTTTTAAACCGTCATAATATTTAGGAGTAAATTAAAAATCGCATTTCTGAACGCAATCGGCGGTTATGCAATCGGCATTCTTGGCGCAGGTCTCGCAGGTGTGCTGGCCTGCATCGGTTCCGCAAAGGGCACAGGCATTGCCGGTGAAGCCGGCGCGGGCCTGGTCTCCGAGGACCCCAGCAAGTTCGGTAAGGCAATGATTCTTCAGGTTATCCCCGGTACCCAGGGTCTGTACGGCTTGGTTATCTGGTTTTTGGCTTTCAGCAAGCTGGTGCCCGGTATGGACGTGGGTCAGGGCCTGCAGGTTCTGTTTGCCTGCCTGCCTATAGGTCTGGGCGGTCTGCTCTCCGCTATCGCACAGGGCAAAGTCGCCGCGGCGTCCATCAACATACTGGCAAAGAAGCCTGACGACTGGTCAAAGGGCATGATCCTCTGCATCACCGTCGAGTTCTACGCCATCTTGTCCCTGCTTGCATCCTTCATGATGCTCAACGGAATCACTCTGTAAATACAATTTGACAGGAGATACTATGAAAGGCACTGAAAAAATAATCGCGCATATTCAGGCCGACGCCAAAGCGCAGGC
>CAYFSB010000070.1:448-1161 GCA_964345655.1 uncultured Oscillospiraceae bacterium | reverse complement strand
GCAGCAGTGCGCGAGTATCCGCGAGGATTACGAGAAAAAGGCCAAGGATGTCTACGGCAACAAGATCCGCACCGGCGTAAAGGACTGCCAGGACAGAGCCGACAGTATGCAGCGTCTGTCCAATATGGAGGCGAAGAAGGCCGTGCTGGCCCTCAAGCAGGAGATGGTCTCCGCAAGCTTCGACAAAGCCTGCGATGCGATCGTGAATCTCCCGCAGGAACAGTATCTGGAGCTTTTGGCAAAGCTGGCCGCAGAGGCCGCCGTCACAGGAGACGAGGAGATAGTCCTCAATAAGCGTGACAGAGCAGCTCTGGGCGGGAAGGTGGC
Source organism: uncultured Oscillospiraceae bacterium (assembly GCA_964345655.1). GTDB lineage: Bacteria > Bacillota > Clostridia > Oscillospirales > Oscillospiraceae > Limivicinus. The sequence continues at coordinate 834 of CAYFSB010000070.1, read as the reverse complement.
CGAGGCCGCCAACCAGAAGCTTAAAAACGGTAAGCTCACCTTGTCCGACGCCACCGGCAGCTTTGCCGGCGGGCTCATCCTGCGCCGGGGCAGCATCGAGGTCAACTGCACTGCGGAGCTTTTAGTAGAGCTCTGCCGGGGCGACATGTCGGCAAAGCTTGCCGCTGTCCTCTTTGAATAATGGCGCACAAAATCCCGATACAGGGAGGGAAAAAATTGTCTAATAAAAAAGAAGCATATCTCTGTTTGTCCGCCATGCTTCGCGCCAGAGAGCCGAAGCTTCTGAACAGCGACAGAGCCGAACGTATGCTGGATGCGTCTTCCTTCGAGGAGGCCGCCAAGCTTCTGACCGACTGTGGATACGGCGACATGTCCCAGATGAGCGC
>CAYFSB010000070.1:0-438 GCA_964345655.1 uncultured Oscillospiraceae bacterium | reverse complement strand
GGAAATAGAGACGGCGCTTGCAAAGCACCGCAGCGCGGTGCTCGACGAGATAGAAAACCTGACTTCGGATAAAAAGATAGTGGACGTTTTCAGGCTGAAATACGACTATCACAATGCCAAGGCCATTATCAAAGCCGAGGCCATGGGTCAGGATGCAAGACGGCTTCTCAGCGACTCTGGGCGCATTGCGCCGGATGAGCTGCTGGCGCTATACAATGAGGACCGCCTCAGTGAGCTCCCTGAGCTGCTGGGCGCCGCCATTGAAGAGGCCAAGAATACCCTTGCCCACACAGCCAATCCCCAGCTTGCCGACTTCATACTGGACAGAGCCTGCTTTGCGGAGCTTAAAGCTGCCGCCAGAGAGAGCGAAAACCGGTTCCTTGAGGGCTATGTGGCCCTGCTTATCGACAGCACCAATCTGAAAAGCTCCGTGCGCAC
>CAYFSB010000069.1:1483-7905 GCA_964345655.1 uncultured Oscillospiraceae bacterium | reverse complement strand
TTTTTGTTCAGCTCCACGCTGTTGCCGTTTTTGGCATCGCACTTGGAGAGGAACACCAGGTTCTCGGCCACGTAGCGGAATATATCGTATGTGACCAGGTGGCTCATGCGCAGGTTGGCGCCGCGCATACCCATAAGGCACTTGTCCATAAAGCCGTGGCAGCAGAAGTAGGACACATACCAGCGGTAGTAGAGCATGCCGTTAAGGGCGGGGATAAGATCCTTGGAGAAGGACATCAGCAGCATCCCCCACATACGGACCCACTCATAGAAGTCATATGCGGTGTCGCCAATGCCGCGCCACTCGCGGCGGACAGTGGCCATGTCGCCTTTTCTGTACAGGCGGCCAAGGCGCTTTTCACCGTGGAGGACAGCGTCTATCTTGCCGTCGGTGCTCAGGCCCATGAAGGCCTCGTACTCTTCTTTAACGCGCAGTCCGTCAGCCTTGATCTTGCCCAGCTGGGTCATGCCGAAGGCTTTCCAGTCCACCTCTTTGAGCATTCCGCCCACAATGCCGCCGATTTCCTTAAGGTTGTCTATCTGGGCATTGAGGTTCATGTTGTCCTTTTCGCGGTAGAAAGCAGGATTGGGATATTTAGGGGTTTTAGCCATTACTTTTTGCCCTCCTCTTTGTGAATGCGTTTGATTTCAAGGGATTCGACAAAGGCCTGCACACGGGTACGGAGCTGACCGGAGTTGCCGTTATTATACAGTCTGTCGATAGACAGGACGGGCCAGCCGAATTCCTCTGCCAGCACGTGGCTCGCCAGAGTGCGCTCGAAGCCCCAGTAGTCGCAGTATTTCATCTGCTCGTAGATGATACCATCGGCGTTGAACTCCTTGGCCAGTCTGTCGGCGGTCTCGCGGCGCTGATGTACCTTCTCGTCGGAGATGTAGCGGGCGCACTCGGAGACCTCCATGTAGTGCAGGCATATCTGGGTGAGCGCATCCTCGTCGTCCTTGAGCTCTATTACCTCACGGCCGGGAGTGGAGCCGAAGCAGTAGCGGTCAGACACCACCAGCGCGCCGCAGCCCTCGATAAGCTTTGTCAGATTGGGATCGTCTATCTCGGAGCCCACAATGGCCACGCGGGCGCGGTAGGGGCTCTTTGCGTCGGGCTTCCGGGTCTTCAGCTCTTCAAGCGTCTCTCTCAGATAGGGGAGAATGAGCGCCTTGGGGCAGCAGTATGTGACCAGATTCAGCACGTGGAACTCATAGCCGGTGATCACGGGTTTCTCTGCCTTGCGCAGCTGGCTTATCTCGCTGATTATCCGGCAAACCTCATTGTGCTCTGCCACTGCCTTGCGGATGGCGGCATCGGAGCTGTCCACGCCGAATGTCTCTGTCATTCTGTCCAGTACGCGCAGACGCATCTGCTTTACATATGCGTCCAGAGTATAGTCAGTGATCTTGTAAGGCATGTCGGTGTGAGTGACAAAGAAGTTTGGCTTATTATTGACGTTCAGGATCTCGAAATGCTCCATTGAACGGTTCATCATGGAGCAGGCGTCAACGCCTATCAGGGCGTCCAGGAACTGATATCCACCCTCTATCGCCCGCTCAAGCAGCGCCCTTGCAAACTCGCATGTGTAGTTTGACATGTAGTAGGTAGCTATGTCTATAGAGCCGGTGTTTGGTGCGCGAAGACGTACCGAGAAGCAGTTGTCGACGTTGAGCAGCACTTCGGGTATGTGGAAGCAGGTATAGCCCATGGCGAGGCCGCCATCGGCCTGAGCCTTTTTCACCAGCTCATTGTCGGCATTCTCAAGCAGACTTTCAAAGTAGATCAGATGCTTAAGATCTTTCAAATGTTACACCTCTTCTTTTAAAGAATTTCTATTTTCTGGAGTGCTTCCTTCACTCCTTTGAGCATTGCGCAATCCGCAGGCAGCTCAAGCACGCTCTTGCCCTTGATATCATTTGCGGCAAAAGTGCTGTCCGCGGGGATAAAAGAGAGTATTTCCACCCCTGGGATGCTCATCATATACGCAAGCTCCGGGTTGGTCATACGGTTCACAATGGCGCCGATCCTATCGTAGGCGATAAGCTCGTCGGCCACATTCTTGATTGTTGTGATGACCTGTCCGCCCTTTTTGCTCTGATCCGTGATCAGCAGCAGGTGGGTGACTTTTTCCATCACACGGCGTTGGATCTGTTCAATTCCCGCTTCGCCGTCAATAACGACGTAGTCAAAGCTGTTGGCAAGAAGCCCGATTACTTCCTTAAGATAAGAGTTCACCTTGCAGTAGCATCCGGAGCTTTCAGGACGGCCAATGGCAAGAAAGGCAAAGCCCGGCATCTCAATCAGCGCGTCGAATATTCTGAACCGCGCCTCGCTGAGAAGCTCAAGCGCCTCTCTGGTCTCCCCGTTTTCAACGCTGTCCACTATACTCATGCGTATATCGTCCAGCGTCAGCTTCACATCCACGCCAAGAGCAACGGACAGTCCAACGGCCGGGTCAGCGTCTATCGCAAGTATCTTCTTGTCCGGGAACTTCTCCACCAGAAGTCTCACGATGGAAGCCGAGATGGATGTTTTTCCTACCCCGCCCTTGCCTGCAACCGTAATAATCTTGGCCCTATTCTCCATATACGTCCCCCCCTGTAAAGAAAAAAGATCAAACTTTCCCTTATGTATTTTCGTTCTCATTTTAACACATGGAGCATAAATATGCAAGATAAACACTTGTAAAATGTCTGGGCCGACATTTTTGGTGCAAAGTGCAAAAAATTTGACCTGGCACGGTCTCCTGTTTAGACAGCTCACGGTCCGGCGTAAAGTTTTTTCTGTTCATTTATACTTTCCGCCCTTTAAGGGGTCTGGAAAAGTCGATGTGGTTCAAAAATTTAAAATAAAATAATATGACGGCGAAAAAAATTTTTTCGCCGTCAAAGGTCTGTTCAATTGAGCAGCACCACGCCCAGGTTCAGATACGCCGCAAAGGTCAGCCATATCAGGTACGGCAGCATCAGCTTCCCCGCTCTGGGCGAGATATAGTGGAACAAAAGCGCGCATACCAGCACCAGAAACCAGAGCAGCACCTGCAGCAGGAAGGCCGCCAGATACAGGCCCTGTCCAAAAAACAGCAGCGGCCACAAAAAATTTGCCGCCAGCTGCAGGGCATATATCCGCAGCGCCCGTTTTTTTCTGGGCGGCGAGGCCTGAGAGGTATACACCAGATACGACGTAATACTCAACGTAAGCATCCGCCAGTGTGTCTGTAGGCAGCATTACTAATTGGTTTATAATAACTTTCGGTGTGATCAGCTCCGTATCCGCCTCAGCACTCCCGGCGGAGGTATCTGTTGTTTGCTCTGTCTCCTGCGCCGACGAGGCCTGCAAAGCGTCCCCGGAAGCCGCGTAACCGGGAACCGGGCATATAGTCAGCACCATGCAAATTATCAGGATCACAGCGGCCAGCCTTGTCTTCATATCATCATTCTCCTTCAGTGCACGCGTTTATTGCACCTCTGATATATTCCTTAAATACACTCGGAAGGTTCTGCACTTAGTCCGCACCGCGCCAGCGCCTTTTGCAGCTTTTCCGCCGTTATGGACTTGGATGCAAAATATGCGCAGTCCAGCCGGTAAGACTGTACCGCAAAGTCCAGGTCGTTGGAAAACCAGACTCTGGGCGACTCCAGCCGGAGCTTGTGCGCCGCGCCTACTGCCTCCATCCCACCGGCGCCGTCAGCCGTGACCAGGACCAGATCGACGGGCTCCGCCGCAAGTACCGAGATGAAATCCTCCAGCTTTTTGGTGCAGATAACGCTTTCGGCAAACATAGCTGTCCCGGACTGGGAACAAAGCAGTGCGCGCAGATTTTCTTCGTCCTGCGCCGTGCCGTATAAAATCGTCTTAATGGGTTCTTACCGCCTTTGGCAGACTCTTGATATCCATAATACTTTGTTTTTGATCCAAATACGAAAACGCGGCACGAAAGCAGCCCCAGACGGCACAAAAAAACTGAGCGGTAAGATCTTACCGCTCAGTTTCGGTTTTTTTGTTCAGCATCAGCATCAGGGAAAAGGTATTGTCATCGCTGCGGACCGTCATACTGCCGCCGTATCTGCGGCACACGCTCTGCATTGAGGACAGACCTATTCCGTGCGCCCCGTCCCCCTTGCGTGTGAGCAGCCTGTCTCCGCTCTCCAGCAGGACGCCGTCAAAAGAGTTCTGCACAAGGAAAGTCACCATGGCCGCCTCCGTGCTCACCGTGAAAGAGACCCAGCGCTCCCCCGGCGCGGTCGCAGCTCCGGCTATGGCGTTATCCAGCGCGTTTCCCAGCAGCGTACACAGGTCTATCTCCGCTATACAGCCATTCTCGATCGTGCCGGAGACTGTAAAGGCAATGCCGTTTTTATCGGCAAGTCCGGCGTAATGAAACAGCATGCCGTCAGCCGCCGCGTTGCCGGTATATGGGATGGAGACCTCGCTGTCCATGCGCACGGACAGCTCCCCGCAGTATTCCGCAAGCCCCTCTTTGTCGTCGTTGGGGATAAAAATGCTCTATGGCGGCCAGATGGTGCTTCATATCGTGGCGTGCCTTTCTGGCGCTGGCCACATTGTCCGAGAGCGCGGCGTAGTATTCCTTCTGCATACTCAGCTGTCTGACTGTCGCCTGTTCCCCGCGCAGGCGCATATTGTCCTGGATCATGCTGCGGCAGACAAACAGCGCCGCGCCGCACAGCAGCAGGCGGCCTACAAGCTGACCGGGGCTGTCTACATATCCTCCGGCAGGTACGGCGAAGAAGCAGGCCAAAAACATCAGCAGCGGAACAAACCAGATGCTTTTCCAATAGTCACCGCAGTCGATGTCCAGAAAAGGGGTGATGGTGCGGGTCATCAGTCCGCGCAGCAGTGGGTAGATCACGATACAAACGGCCAGCGTCAGCAGCGCGTTGGTGACGATCTGCCATACCACATCCTCTGTATGAAGAAAGGTCTGAAAATATCCGACCGCCGAAAACACCATGACTATCATCAGCATCACCAGCCCGCAGGAAAAGAGATGCTCCCGCGCATGGCCGCGCAGTACCAGTATGTCGATGCCGGTGAGGATAAAGCAGTAGGAGAAGAGCATGAGCTTATAGAGCATGATCGTAGCCCTGCCGTTTTGGCAGGCGAAAGCAAACACCAGCGCATTGAGAAGCAGCGCGATAAGGTAATAAAAAAACAGTCTGCGCTCTGTCTGCCTGTCGGTGATGGCTTTAAACGGCGCATAGCGCAGCAGAAGGCAGGGAATGTGGCCCAGCGTTGTGGCAAGGCACAGGAGAAACAGCTTCATCTCATCGACCTGCCTTTCTGAGCATACACCTGAGCTTGTAATCGGTGAATTTTTGCAGCACGTTTTCCCGCTCTCTGGAGCTTATGGAGACTGCTGTGCCGTCGCATAGCGTCAGCTCTTTTGCGGGAATGGCGGCCACTGCGGCAAGGGATACCAGCGCGTAGCGTATGGGCTTTACAAAATCAAAGGGCATCAGCTCCTGGCAAAGGGCGGAAAAGGTGGTTCTGGTTTGGATATTGCCGCGCTTGGTGTGGAGCACGCAGTCGTGGCCGGAGGACTCCACATACAGGATGTCGGAGATATAGACGGCCTCCTCCACCCGCTGCACCTTGACCTTAATTGGCCTCAGCGCCTGATAGGCGGCAAAAAAGCGGTCCAGCACAGCGAGAAATTTATCCGCCTCCACCGGCTTTGTCAGATAGTGCAGCGCGGCCACATCGTAGGATTCGGCGGCAAATTCATTGCTGCTACTGCAAAAAACTATCTGTACAGAGGGATTATTCTCTATCAGCCGTCTTGCCGTCTCCATCCCGTTTAACCGGCCCATATATATATCCAGTACCACCAGCGCATAGAGCGAGGTGTCCGCGGCGAGGAGAGCTTCTCCCGACGCATAGTCGTCTATCCGGACAACAAGGTCGTTACTGCGCTTTTTTCTTTCTGGTACGGCTCTCTCTGCCCCAGTATCGCTATTGTCTGGGGAGCGTGTCGATCCAGGTGTTTTTCACCAGCGGCCTTATGGAGTTTTTCCATATCACTCAGGCCTCTCTGGTGGCGGCGCTGCACAGTATCCGCATTTCCATCCGCGCCGCTGAGGCGGAGGAGCGGCTTGAGAGCGCGAACCGGATACTAGCCTCTCAAAAGGAGCAGTATAAGCGGCTGTCGGATTCCGTCGCCCAGACCAGACAGGCCCGCCATGATCTGCGCCACCATATGAACGCCGTAGCCGGTTTTATTGAGGCCGACAACCGGGAGGGTCTGCGGCAATATCTGGCCCAATACGGGCAGACGCTTCCCTGCGGCGAGGATACGCTCTACACAGGCAACTATACTGCGGATATTGTGGTGGGGCACTATCTGTCTCTGGCAAAGCAGAACGGTATTCGGGTGGAGTTCAGCCTGCATATTCCTCCGG
>CAYFSB010000069.1:0-1473 GCA_964345655.1 uncultured Oscillospiraceae bacterium | reverse complement strand
CTGCCGCATCCGGGACACAGATCTCTGCGTGCTGATAGGCAACTGCCTTGAAAACGCCATTGGGGCCTGCAAAAAGCTGCCAGAGGAACAGCGTTTTCTCTGTGTGGAGTCTGCGGTGAAGAACAAATACCTCGCCATTATTGTCTCAAACAGCTACGACGGCAATGCCGTCATGCGCAGCGGCGCGTATCTGTCCGACAAGCGCGGCCACCATACTGTGGGTATAGGTCTTGAGTCGGTGCAGGCCGTTGTGCGCAACTATAAGGGCGAGATGAAAATCAGCGGGGAGCGGGGCGTTTTCACGGTATACCTGCTGCTGCGCCTGCTGGATATAAATGCGCCCCCGGCGGAATCCGGGGGAGAATAAAAGCCACAGCGGCGCCACAGCCGCAGAGCATATAAAAAAGCGCCGCGGTCAGCCCACAGCGCTTTTATTTTTTTTAACGGATTTGTCTTCTCTGGCATAAACGAGCCTGGAAAAAATCATTTTTTCAGGGCCAGCTTTTCGTTTTCCAGAATACGCTCCAGCTCGGCAATAGTCTTTGCGTCTATGCCCTCGTTGGAAATAAACGCGCTCATAAGCTTAGGTAAGCTGGGTCTCTTTTTGGTTGAATCAAAGGTACTGGCATAATACTCTTCGCAGGTAATCGCCGCCTCATACACTCTGCCGCAGGTCTTGCCGCATTTGACAAAGCCTGCCTCGCGTATAGCACCTTTTTTCAGCATGCTGTTCAGCAGGATGTGCACAGAACTGTCCATCCATGTCTTGTCTTCGGAAAGATTCAATATTTCACCGCGGGACAGCGGCCTGCTTTCCTTCCACAGGACATCCATGATCTCGATCTCGTTCTTTGTCAAATACATTGTCGTCATTCCTTTCGCTCTCATTTGTTTACATGCTTTTGTTTATAGTATTCTATTTGAGAAAAAAACAGCCTCTTTATCTGGTATATACCTCTGTTTTGTCTGGGAAGCGCAGCTTGCATTTTTTATTTACAGTTTCCCCTGCTGTGCGGCAAAAAGCTCTGATAGTCTTTACGAAAAAATCAACTTAACAATCATTTTATCGGGAAACCAAAAATTTTCGTACATTATATCATACTTCGCCCTTATTCTGCAATAGCGTAATTATAGCCAAAAAATGGTATGGAACCCAAGCGCAAAGTGCTTATGTTTTCAAATTTTATACATATTTTATATATTTTTTTATTTTCGCCCTGATCTTGCCCTCTTGCGGCCGGGCATTTCCCCATCCCCAATTTCCGGCGGCGGGGCTTATCCGCTTATCCGGCAAGGCGCCGGGACTCTAAAAAAGCCGCTCTGGGGCATGGGCGGCGCGCAACAGTCCCGGATATTTTGGGGCTGGGCTGAGACCTTTTGGTATTCTGGCGCTCTACCCGGCTCTCTCCCCTGGGTAGAGTGGGGTTTTTGCGCTCTCTACTGTTTTTTCCCGGCGGCGTATACCAAGGCCCC
>CAYFSB010000068.1:6210-7938 GCA_964345655.1 uncultured Oscillospiraceae bacterium | reverse complement strand
GAAGTAATCCCCCGTCTCGGGCACATAGTCCCAGCTCTGGACGATGGTCCACTTTATCAGCTCTTTTTCGTAAATCACCGGCTGCATGCTCTTGCCGGAAATGTCGATATATGCGTCTCTGCCAAGTACGTCCACCAGCACGCCGCAGACTACCGTCTCATCCTTGGAGGTGGCGCTTACATAGGTTGTGCCGTGGCTAACGGCGGTCACCTTGCCGCGCTCATCCACCGTGGCAATGGATTTGTCCGCAACTGTATACACGGTGTCCTCACGGTTGGAGCTAAGCTGCGCGCTCTCGCCGGATTTCAGGAAGACGGATGTATCAGAAATTGCCAGCGGCTCTAAAGCCGCATCCTCAGCGGCATCCGCAGATGCCGCCGGGGTTTGGACGGGAATGTCACCGCAGCCTGCAAGGGATAGGAGCATTGCCGCGGACAAAAGAAGCAGAATGATTTTACTTTTCTTATTCATGGTCTGTACCCTCCTTTGTGTCAGGCTCGGGGTCGGGTGTTTCCTCGGGCAGCTGCGCATCGTCCGATAGCTCTGAGGGCTTGGACTGGGCCGCATCGCCCTGCTCTTCCTCGCCTGCCTTATCCTCGCTGCCCTCCGCTGCAGCACCCTGCTCGGGCGCTCCCGCTAAATCGCCGCTTATGAGCCCCTCTGCCGGAAGCCCGTCAAGACCCGCCTGCATTTTCAGAACGGCCTGCACGGCTACTGCAAGGCTTCCGTCTTCTGCCAGAGTGAAGCCCTCGTTGGTCAGGCTGAATTTCTCAAGCTGAGCCTCGGTGTAGGCACCCGCTGCAAGGACGACATATTTTGCCGCTGGGGTCAAAACACTCACGGGGATAGGCACTGTCGGGTTAAACCCGCTGCCCAGAACTATTTTCGCGCCGGTGGCTTCAAAGAAGTAAATGTTCTCAATTGCGGGGTTTTTGTCCAGCGTGACGGTAGCGCCCTTCTTCAGGGCAATACCGTTGCCGCTGACAGCAGTGCCGCTCACTGTGCCGCCGCTCATGTTCAGCACGCTTGCAGAGCCGGACAGGTAGATTGCCCCGCCGATGCCGCCGGAGCTGTTGCCGGTGATGCTGCCGCCGCTCATGTTCATCGTGCCGCCAAGATTTATAGCGCCACCGTTTCCGGTTGCTGTGTTGCCGCTAATCTCGCCGCCGCTCATGTTGAAGACCGCTCCCGCCGCAACGTTCATCGCACCGCCTGCGCCGGTGTCATTGTTGTTGACTATCCGTCCGCCTTCCATATTCACAATGCCGGCTGTGCCATAAATTCCCACAGCGCCGCCTGTGCCGGAGATGTTAGCGTTCTGAATGCTTACGCCGTTTTTAATATTCAGCGTTCCGGCAACGTTTGCTGTAGTGCCGACGCCCAGAATCTGGCCGTTTGAAACTGCGCCTTCTGTCCATGTACCGTCAAGCACCAGCCCTGCGTTGCCCTGAAGGGTGAGTGTGGCTTCGCCCTCCACATACAGCATCCGCCCGCTGCCGAGGCCGCGGCGAATAGTTCTCACGGTGCCATCATCGGTGAGGATAATGTTTCTGCCGCCCACTATTTTCACTTGCTTTGGTACGCTGAAATCAGCCACCATCTCAATGGTTGTGACCGTGCTGTCGGTGACATAGTTTATTGCGCTTTGCAGGTCTGCAAAATAGTTATTTGTTCCCTTAATTCTCGCCACATAGTCGCCGGTGGAGGCAAGCTTGCCGCTGGTATCCA
>CAYFSB010000068.1:5520-6200 GCA_964345655.1 uncultured Oscillospiraceae bacterium | reverse complement strand
ATAGCCCTGATTTGTGACGCTGAACTTGGAAAGCTGTGCATCGGTATAGCTTGCCGTCTTGAGGATAACGAAGCCCACTTCCGGAGAGGCAACGCTGACGGGGATCGTCGCCGCCGAGTTAAACCCGCTGTCCAGCACTATATTCGCGCCGGTAGCTTCAAAGAAGTAAACGTTCTCAATTGTGGGGTCTTTGTCCAGTGTCAGGGTTGAGCCCTTCTTGAGGGCAATGCCGTTACCGTTGGCGGCCGTACCGCTTATTGTGCCACCGCTTACGGTGAGCTTGCTGCCCGAGCCGGATAGGTAGATTGCTCCGCCGATTGATGTAGCGCCGCTTGCGCTATTGCCGGTAATTGTGCCTCCGGTCATGGTCATTGTGCCGCCAAGGTTCACCGCGCCGCCGTTTTTGGTGGTGGAGTTATTGCTAATCTCGCCGCCGGACATGTTGAATGTTCCCGCCGCATTCACCGCACCACCTGCGCCGGTGTTGCTGTTGTTGACTATCCGCCCGCCTTCCATATCCACGGTGCTGCCCGCCAAGATTGACAGGACTGCACCGGTGCCGCTGGTGACGGAGTTTTGGAATACAACGCCGGATTTAATTGTCATTTTCGCAATGCTGTTTGCGTTTGTACCAATGCGGATAAGCTGACCGTTGGTGCCGCCCTTGCCGCCGCCGTCAA
>CAYFSB010000068.1:0-5510 GCA_964345655.1 uncultured Oscillospiraceae bacterium | reverse complement strand
GTGGCGCTGCCCTGAAGGGTGAGCTCCACGCCGTCATAAATGTAAATCATTCTGTCGCCGGTAAAGCCGCGGTTAATGGTGCGGGCTGTGCCGTCATCGGTCAGGGTAATCTTCTTGCCCTGAGTAATCTTAAGCTGCTGGGAAATCGTCACATCATCCAGAAGCTCAACTGTTGCCTCGCCGTTCTTGGGTATGGCGCTGAGCGCTTCCTCCAGCGTGGTATAGCTCACGTTGGTCTCCACGATTCTTGCCACATACACATTCGGGTCAGCCGTCGAGCCGAGAGTGCCGTCCTCAAGGAGCTTAAAGTCCTCCGAGTCCACGCTGTATTTTGCAAGCTGGGCCTCGGTATAAGTGCCGCTCTTGAGAATCTTGAAGCCTATTGCGGGCATTCTCACACCCACAGGCACCGCCGTCGCCGGGGCATAGCCGTTATCGACTATCTCCGCGCCGGAAGTTGCGGCGTAGAAATATAGCTCATCAATCACAGGGCTGTTATTTAGCTTGAGCACTGCCCCGTTGTTATGCAGCTCCACGCCCTTGCCACCGCCGGTGGCGGTATTGCCGCTTATCGTGCCGCCGGTGATGTTCGCCGTGCCGCCGACGCTTACCGCGCCGCCCTTACCGGCTGCGGTGTTGCCGCTTATTGTGCCGCCCTCCATGGTGAAGGTCGCACGGGCGGATACGTTGAGCGCGGGGCCGTTACTGGTGGAGGCAGTGGAGGTGGAGTTATTGGTGATGCTGCCGCCCTTCATGGTAAACTCACCCGCCGCAACATTGATTGCGCCGCCATGAGTTCCGGCGGTATTACCCTTTATGAGGCCGCCCTCCATGGTCATGCTGCCAGCATAGATTGCCACCGCACCGCCTGCGCCTGCCGCGCTCTTGCCGTTTTGCAGAGCCGTACCGGCTTTCATAATCAGCGTGTTATTGGTAGTATCGGTAGTGCTTGAGCCGACGATGATGAACTGCCCGTTTGACGTGGCGGTTACACCGGTGCCGTCAAAAATCAGCTTGGGGGAGGCATCCGTGCCGGTGGAGCTCAGCGTGAGCGTTGAGCCGCCGGTGATGGATATAAACCGCCCGGAGGTGTAGCTGGCGGCGCGGCTTATGGTTCTTGCTGTGCCATCATCGGTGAGGGTGATGTTTTTTGCGCCCTTTATTGTCACAAGGGTGGGCTGCTCAAAGTCGGCAACAATTTCAATCGTGGCCGTGCCGTTGTTGGGCACTGCGTCAACTGCCGCATTAAGCGTCTTGTAATAGACATAACCATCAACAGCCTCGGTGCTGGTGGGGTTATAGATACGTGCGACGCTCTCGTCAGAGGGGATGATGTTTACATTGCCCAGATTGCCGTCCTCGTCAATATACCAGGGGTCAACAAGGCTGAACTTCGCCCCTGCGGTCTTTACATCGCCCGTGCCGCTCTCGGCGTCTCTCAGCACAGCCTGACCATAGGTGTAGCTGCGGAGGACAAGGCTAATGGGCTCTTGCGTGGTGAGGGGCGCGGTAATGCGGATAAGCGTTTCATTATGCATGTAAATGCTGTTATCCGCGCTGACAGACGCACTGCCGCCCATATACAGGGCGCTGGTGGGTGACGAGGCACGGATGCCGTCGCCCACGGTGGCAGTGCCGTCTGAGCTCTCTGCGGCGATGGTGTTGCCACTAAAGCTGCCGCCGAGGAACTTGAACTCTGCGCCGCCTGCGATGTTTACACCACCGCCGCCAGCCGCGCCGGAGACCTTGCAGCTTGCGGTGTTGTCCTTAATCGTGCCGCCCTGCATGGTGCAGGCGCTGCCGTCAGACAGGGCGATGCCGCCGCCGATGGTATAGGCGGTATTTCCGGAAATTTCGCCGCCGGTGATGGTGAGCGTTGCGCCCTTATTGTTCAGGATACCGCCGCCGCTGGCAGTGAGAGACTCGTTCTTCCGAATCACTCCGCCGGTGATGGTGGCCTCGCCGGAGTTTGTGAGACCTGCACCGGCATTGGCCTTGTTGTTCTCGATTACGCCGCCGGACATAAGGAAGCTGCCCTCGTTGTTAACGCCCTTGCCGTATGCGCCGGTAATAAGGCTGTCGCCCTTAATGATGCCGGTAGCGCCATTGGCGATAAACAGGTTGGGCTTCTGGTCGCTGCCGGTGGTGCCGAGCACCTTTGTCCCGTCCAGCTCTACCGTGCCGCAGGTGGCAATAACGTTGGTTTTGGGCGTGATGCCAAGGCTGGAGTCCTTGAGCACGATGGTCGTGCCCGCCGCCTCGTTATTCACGTTTGCCGTGGCAGAGCCGGTGACGGTCACCCGCTCGCCATAGATGCTGCCCACTCTGCCGCTGCCGTCGTCGGGGCGGTTATAGATAGCCGTGGCCTTTGCATCGATGATTTTCACATCGTACATGTAGACCGTGCCGCCCCTGTTATTGAGCGCGGGGGAGGCAGAGTCGTTAATGGTCACGTTTCTCAGCGTGGTAGTGCCCGCGCTGGTGTACACGCCACAGCTTGCGCTCTCGCCGGGCTTTGTAGTGCCTGCGATGTAAACATCCGTCAGGCTCACATTGCCCGCCACGATGCGCACGCTGTTCTTGCTGGACACCGCAAGGGTTGCGCTGGAAATATTCATGCTGCCGTTTTCGCAGTAGATATTATTGGATTTCGGGCCGCTTGTGACAAAGCCCACGATGTTCATTTGGCCCTGTCTGCCGTCATTTGGGGTGTTGCTCCCCACAACAGCGCCGCCGCAGTTGCTGGCGTTCAGGTTGCTGCCGTTCACTATGCCGCCCTTATTCTGGATGGCTCTTGAAGAAATGTCCTTAACCGTCAGGTTCTTGAAGCTCACCTCGCCCCGGTCATTGTAAACGGCATGGTTTGTGACCGTGCGCTCAATGTTCACGTTGTCAAGGGAGATTACGCCGTTTCTGAAGTTTGAGACGGCGTTTGAGCCGCAGTCAAGCAAATCTGAATCGGAAAGCTCGACCGTGCCGAAGTTTCGAATATTGCTGGTGCGGTTATTTTTGATGCACACATCCGTCAGAGTCGCCGTTGCACCCTCCTCGTTGTACAGACCATAGCTGCTGCCGGATAGGTTAACGTTCCTGCCGCTGACCGTCAGCGTGCCGCCGATTTTATTGGTGATGGCCCGCTCGGTGTTAAAGATAATGTCGCCCGCGTTTACGGTGAGCGTGCCAAGGTTTGCGATGCCGCTGAGGGCGTTACTGCTGATTTCGCCGCCGTTCATGGTCATTTGGCCCTTGTTGCGGATGCCGTAGCCGCTAGAGCCGCTGAGATAACCGTCGTTAAACTCCAAAGAGCCATTGTAGCCCACCTGAATATGGGCGGTAAGGTTCTTTGTCATGTTCACGTAGTCGATGGTTATATCGCCGTCGCTCTCGATGCCGTAGTGCATGGCGTTGCGGATTTTGGTGGCCTCGCCGCTGATGAGCATGACAGAGCCCGCCTCGCCGAAGAGGTTGTCTCGTCCGGCGCTGTCAAGCGTTCCGCCCTGCATATTAAACTTTGAGCCCTGTGCCTGATAGATGTTGTTCACGCCGGCATCAGACACCCTGCCGCCCTGCATGGTAAGCGTTCCAGCGGTGTAAATGTTATTGGCTGTGGCGTAGTACACTGCGCCGTCTATGATATTTGTTGTGCCTTCGTTATAAATATTCCACTGTGCGCCGTTGCAGACTTCAAAGCCGGTCACATTCAGGGTGGCGTTTTTCGGCACAAAGATGCCGTTTGCGCTATGCCTGCCATCCACAGTACCGGACTGGAGTGTAAGCTCCGCCCCGTCGCTCAGGCGGATAAGGCCATCGGTCAGCTCTGCATCGCTCTGGGGAACGATTACACCGCTGCCGCTGATGGTCTTTGTTCCGCTCACGGTAAGCGGGCCGCCAATGGCAAGCTCTCCCTCGATGGTGACCTCGCTGACCTTGGAATCGGCCAGCTGCTCGCGCAGCTGCTTTACGCCGGCTTCCTCATTATAATTTTCGGCTGCAGCCGGAACAGCACCGCAGGCGCAAAACGAAAGCCCCATAACCGCCGCCACTGTCAGTGACAGAAGAAGACGGAATGCCTTTTTCGCGCCGGACTTAGTCCCTGTGCGCCGCGCCTCGTTTTTGGTTCTGTCATTCATAGTACTACACCCCTTAACCAAATATGGAGTTATACTGCTTTGCCAGCTGGTCAGCGGCCTGCTGCCCTGTCATGTTTCGGGCCTGCACCACATAGGAAAGGGCGCTGGTCATCTGGTCGTACCACTCGCTGGTGAAGATGGAGAATGCGCAGATATCTGCCCACTCCATCTGGTCATAGCCGATTTTCGCCTCGGGCAGCTTTGCCCAGTAATCGGTAATAAGCTGAGTCTCGGAGGAGCTCTGGGTCACGGGGAGATAGCCGGTATTTATTGCATTCTGGGCAAGCTGCTCATCGCTCATGAGGAATTTTAAGAACTCCCATGCGGCGGCTATTTCCTGCTCGTTATGGTTCTTGTCAATAATGGCGATATTCGCCCCGCCGATGCTTGCGGTATAGCCCTCATAGCCGGGCATGTATGCCACGCCCAGATTTATCGAGCCGCCGCACTGGTCGATGATGTTCTGCAGCGAGCCGGAGGATACAAGAAAGCTCGCAAGCTTGCCCTGATAAAAGGCCTCCAGATAGTCGGTATTGGCGGAGGTGATGTTCGGGCTCTTGCACCAGCCCGCTTCAATCCAGCCGCGCCAGTCGTCCGCCAGCTTCACGAAGCTGCCGTTTGTGAGGCAGCTTGTGGTTATGCCGTCCTCATCGATTATACCGACCCCGCCAAGGCTGCGCAGGAGCGCGTCCTGCATGTAGGTGGGGTCAATAGGCATGCCGAAGGCCTGCACGCCGGTCTTGGCATAGATAGTCTCGCAGGCGGTAACAAGCTCGTCAATTGTGGTGGGAAGCTCCACACCTGCTCTGGAGAACAAGTCCTTGTTGTACACCAGCACGCAGGTGGACACCAGATACGGGAAGGTGACAATTTCATCCTCATAGTAGCTGTACTTCATCAGCGCCTCGGGGAAGTTTCCCATGTCAAAGCCGTCCCGCTCCACATATGGGGTCAGGTCTGCAAGCGCGCCCTTGGACATAAGCGTCGTCATATTCTGCGCCGAGGACATGACCAGCACCGGGTTATTGCCGGAGGCAACAGAGGTGAGGGTTTTCGGCATGATTTCCGAGTAGCTGCCGATATACTCTGCCTGGACCGTGATGCCGTACTCGTTTGTGGCGTTAAACTCTGCCACGACTCTGTCCATCTCCGTGCCGTTTGCGCCTGCGCCTCTGGTGTGCCAGAGGGTGATGGTCACCGGCTCTGTCACCTCGGCGGCGACCGCACCGGGGGCTGCGGGGGCATCCGCCGTAGCTGCGGTGGGCGCGGCAGACTCATTGCCGCCGCCACTGCCGCAGGCCGCCAGCGTAAACAGCGCTGCCAACGGCAGCAGAAGCGAAATGAGTCTTCTTTTCATTTTGGTACCTCGTTGAGATGTTG
>CAYFSB010000067.1:7180-8116 GCA_964345655.1 uncultured Oscillospiraceae bacterium | reverse complement strand
CTCAACGACGCCATAGAAGCCGATCAGGTCTTCACCGTCTTAATGGGTGAAGATGTTGAGCCGCGCCGTGAGTGGATAGAGCAGAACGCGAGATATGTTGTCAATCTGGACATTTGAGGAGCTGAAATTACATGGCACATAAGAGAGACTATAAGCCTGAAGATATAAGATTTCCAAATCAGGTTATCACTGAATCAGAGCTTGTCGGCGAGATGCAGACCAGCTATATAGATTACGCAATGTCGGTTATCGTTGGCCGTGCCCTTCCGGACGTAAGGGACGGACTGAAGCCTGTGCATCGCAGAATTTTGTACGCGATGTATGAAGACGGACTCACCAGTGATAAGCCATTTAAAAAATCTGCCACCTGCGTAGGTGACGTGCTGGGCCGGTATCATCCCCACGGGGATGGCTCAGTGTATGATGCAATGGTGCGGCTTGCCCAGGACTTTTCAATGCGCTATATGCTGGTGGACGGCCACGGAAACTTCGGTTCTGTGGATGGAGATCCCCCTGCGGCATACAGGTATACCGAGGCAAGGCTGTCTAAAATATCCGAGGAGATGCTGCGGGATATTGGCAAAGACACCGTTGATTGGGACCCAAACTTTGACGAGAGCAGGAAAGAGCCGAGGGTGTTGCCCTCACGCTTTCCAAATCTGCTTGTAAACGGCTCCAGCGGCATTGCCGTAGGTATGGCCACAAATATACCTCCCCATAACCTGACAGAGGTGATAAACGCCTGTGTCTGCGTTCTGGAAAATCCTGAGGCGGGCCTTGCCGAGCTGATGCAGCATATAACAGGGCCGGACTTTCCCACAAAAGGTATAATAATGGGCAGAAGCGGCATACGCCAGGCCTATGCAACAGGCAGGGGCAGAGTCGTTGTCAGGGCGAGGACGGAATTTGAGGAATACGGCCAGAACCGCACGAGAA
>CAYFSB010000067.1:6187-7170 GCA_964345655.1 uncultured Oscillospiraceae bacterium | reverse complement strand
CGTATCAGGTGAACAAGCGCCAGCTCATACGCAATATAGCCGATCAGGTTCACGAGAAGCGGCTGGACGGCATCGCGGATCTGAGGGACGAGACAGACCGCAACGGTATGAGAATTGTCATAGAGCTGAAGCGGGACGCAAATCCCCAGGTAGTTTTAAACCGGCTCTTTACCAAGACCGCGCTCCAGTCAAGCTTTTCAATCAACATGCTGGCATTGGTAAACAACCAGTCCCAGCCCAAGATACTCTCCCTGCGGCATATTCTGGACGAATATCTGGCATTTCAGGAGGATATAATAGTCCGCCGCACAAGATATGATCTGAAAAAAGCACTTGAGCGGGCTCATTTGCTGGAAGGTCTGCTTATTGCCCAGGACAATATTGACGAGGTCATCCACATTATACGCAACAGCTACGACGACGCAAAACAGAACCTTATGGCTCGTTTTGGCCTGTCTGATGTGCAGGCGCAGGCCATATGCGACATGCGTCTTATCTCTCTGCAGGGGCTGAACCGTGAGAAGCTTGAGCAGGAGTACAAGGAGCTGGAGGAGAAGATAAAATATTATAATACTCTTCTTGCTGACCCTGAGCTTATCAAGGGAGTCCTGAAGGATGAGCTTATCGCCCTGAGAGACAAGTACGGCGATAAGCGGGTGACTGAAATTCAGGACGTGGCAGATGAGATAGACATTGAGGATCTCATTGAAGAAGAGCAGTGCGTCTTCACGCTGACTCACGGCGGCTATATAAAGCGGCTGCCTGTCAGTGAATATCGGGCACAGGGCAGAGGCGGCAAGGGGATCCGCGCCATGACCACCAGAGAAGAGGACTATGTGGAGACAGTGTTTACGGCCTCTACTCATGACAATATTCTCTTCTTCACCAGTAAGGGCAGGGTGTTTATAAAGAAGGGCTATAATATCCCTGAGGCCGGCAGAAATGCCAGAGGCACAAACATCGTAAATATAATCCAGATAGAA
>CAYFSB010000067.1:0-6090 GCA_964345655.1 uncultured Oscillospiraceae bacterium | reverse complement strand
GCAATGATACGCGGCCGCTGCTTTGAGGACGACTGCTACCTGATGTTTGTGACAAGAGACGGCACGGTAAAACGCATGGAGCAAAACGCGCTGAAGAATATCAGGGCCAACGGTATACGTGCCCTGACGCTGGATGAGGGCGATGAGCTTATATCCGTCATCCCCACCACCGGAGACGAGAATATCCTCATTGCTACACGCCGCGGTATGGCGGTCTGCTTCAACGAGAACGATGTGCGCCCCATGGGACGTACAGCCGTTGGCGTTCGCGGCATAAGGCTGCGCAGCGGTGATTATGTTGTAGAAGCGGGCAGCACCAGCGCAGGAGACGCGCTGCTGTCCATTACGGAAAAGGGTTATGGCAAGCGCACGTCCATTGATGAGTACAGTGTCCACGGCAGAGGCGGTATCGGTATAAAGAATTATAACCTTACCGAAAAGACCGGAGAGATAGCCGATGTGAAGATGGTGCGCTCCGATGAGGATATCCTTGTGATAACCGATGATGCTACAATTATTCGCATGGCGGTGGACCACATCTCGCTTCTGAGCCGGGCCACCCAGGGTGTGCGCATAATGCGCCTTGCAGAGGGCAGCCGTGTCATATCCATTGAGAATACCGACCGCGAGACCGAAGAGGAGACAGAAGACACCGAAGATATCGAAGAGACAGAAGGAATCAAAGAGACCGAAGAGAGCGAAGATAAAGACGAATAAGGAGATTGTCCTATGAATAATCAGAACAACGGCTCCAAAAACAAAAAGAACAGTCCCGGCGGCTGGATAGCCGCAGCTGTGATAATTTTCCTGTTCAATCTTATCGGCGCGGCCGAAGGCAGCGCGATCGGTATAATCGTTGCGGTCGTAGTGATAGCTGTGTTTGCGGCGGCAGCGTTTATAATCATTAAAGCCGTAAAAAAAGAAAAGTCAAACTCAGCATTTGCTCAAAAAGGCGCGGCTGCCATGAAGAATATGGCAGAGAAGTCCGAATTTTCCTGGCAGTCCCGAAAAAATGAGACGGCGGAGGTCTCCGTTGCACATCGCCCGGAAATTCGCGTGTATGACGAAGAGGCAGCGGCCCATAATTTTGCGCGGGACAGACAGCGCCGCATAGAGCAGCTGAACAGTTTCCTGCAAAACGGCATCATAGACAAGGCTGAATACAAGGTCCTGCTGCGCAGATTTGAGAATGATATCTGAGTAATGAAAAAAACTGTGACGATCTATACCGACGGGGCCTGCAGCGGAAATCCAGGCCCCGGCGGCTGGGGCGCGATACTGAGCTATAACAACACCGAAAAAGAGCTCTCCGGCGGGGAATGCCAGACCACCAACAACCGCATGGAGCTGACCGGGGTAATCTCCGCGCTCCAGGCGCTGAAGGAATCCTGTACGGTAGAGCTGTATTCCGACTCGAAATATGTAATTGACGCCCTGCAAAAGGGCTGGGCGGTCTCCTGGAGGAAGAAGGGCTGGATAAAATCCGACAAGAAACCCGCCCTGAACACGGATCTGTGGGAATGCCTGCTGGAGCTGGCAGAGAGACATGAGCTGCATTATCACTGGGTGAAGGGCCATGCCGACAACGAGTTTAATAACCGCTGCGACGCTCTGGCCGTAGCGGAGAGAGAAAAATATGCTGGATTAAGGTGATATTTTAGCAGATATGAGGAAAAATTTTAATGATAACCCGGTGAAGCTTTTTATGTCCTATATAGGGGGACATAAAAAGCTGTTCATCATCGATATGCTCTGTGCTTTTGTGGTGTCGGTAATAGACCTGGTATTTCCCTATGTATCAAAGATTTCCATGAATAAGCTGCTGCCGGAGAAGATGTTTGCGGTATTTTTCCTGGTGATGGGAATAATGGTGCTGGCGTACCTGATAAAGGGTGTGCTGTACTATGTCATCACCGTGGTAGGACACCGTATGGGTGTACTGGTGGAGTCTGATATGCGCAGGGACGTGTTCAATCACATGCAGGACCTGTCCTTCAGCTTTTATGACAAGAACCGCACCGGCATATTGATGAGCCGCATCACAAGCGACCTGTTCGATGTGACGGAGCTTGCCCATCACGGGCCGGAGAATATACTTATATGCACCCTCACCATTGTGGGAGCGCTGGCGGTGATGTTCTTCATGCAGTGGCAGCTTGCTCTGGTGCTGACAATAGTGCTGCCTCTGTGCTTCTGGTTCACGCTGTCTCAGCGTGTGAGGATGAAGGAGGCAAATATCGAGGTAAAGCGCAAGACAGCTGATATCTACGCCGCCATAGAGAGCAGTATATCCGGAATACGCACGGCCAAGGCCTTTGCAAATGAGCAGCAGGAGAGTGCCAAATTTGACAAGGCAAACGCCATGTTCAGAGGTTCCAAGGTGGAGTATTACCGGAGCATGGGGCTGTATATGAGCGGCATGGAGTTTACCACGGGCATAATGCAGGTGGTTGTGATCACGGTAGGCGGTATTTTAATAATGACCGGGAAAATGGGCTATGTGGAGCTGGTGACTTTTTCACTGTATGTGTCCACCTTCGTCTCGCCCATAAGGAAACTGGCCCAGTTTGCCGAGCAGTATATGCAGGGCAGCGCCGGCTTTGAGCGCTTTCTGGAGCTTATGCGTACAGAGGCAAACATAAAAGACGCGCCCGACGCGAGAGAGCTTGAAAATGTGCAGGGGCGCATTGACTTTAATGATGTGTGCTTTGACTACGGCAGCGGTGTGCCTGTTTTAAAGGATGTGGAGCTGCATGTGGAGCCGGGAGAATGCCTTGCGGTAGTAGGCCCCTCCGGCGGCGGAAAGACCACCCTGTGCCAGCTGATCCCCCGGTTTTACGATGTCTGCTCCGGCAGTGTAACCGTGGACGGAAACGATGTACGTCAGCTAAAACAGGAGAGTCTGCGGAGAAACATCGGCATGATACAGCAGGATGTGTTCATGTTTGCCGGCACAATAAGAGAGAATATCCGCTATGGCCGGCCCGACGCCAGCGATGAAGAGATAGTGGAGGCCGCCATACGCGCTGAGATACACAGCGAGATAATGGAGATGCCTGATGGCTATGACAGCTACATAGGAGAGAGAGGCGTTATGCTCTCCGGCGGGCAGAAGCAGCGGATATCAATTGCCCGCGTATTTCTGAAAAATCCGAAGATACTTATTCTGGACGAGGCAACCTCCGCTCTGGATACCGTCACCGAGCAGCGCATACAGACCGCGCTGGACGGACTGAGCCGGGGCCGCACCACGATCATAATTGCCCACCGGCTCTCCACCGTGAAAAACGCCGACTGTATTGCCGTGGTGGAGGGGGAGCATATAGTGGAACTTGGTACCCATCAGGAGCTTATTGAAAAAGACGGCGTATATGCCGAACTGTGCCGGGCGCAGTCATTAGAGAAAGGGGATAAGCCATGCTGAACGTAAGAAAAGGCGGACACAAGGATCTGGAGAGAATATACAGTCTCATCGACCTGGATTTCGACAAAAAAGAGCTGCTGCCGAAGCTGAACATACACAAGGCAATGATGGAGGGCTCCCAGGAGCTGGTGATCGTATATGATGACGAGTCCAACATGGATCTTGGCTATGCGCTGGTCTGCTGCAAAGGGCTGTACGGCTATGTACTGCTGAAGTATTTTGGCATTTTGCCCTGGTACAGAGACAAAGGCCTGGGCGTAGAGGCCATGCGCCTTATAAATAAACGCTACGCCGACAGGCAGGGTATAGTTGCGGAGCTGACCACATTTGACGATGAGGGCGGAGAATACCTGAAAAAGCTGAGACGGTTTTTTGCCCGCTTTGGCTATGTAGAGGTAAAGTCCGACTACAGGCTTGGCGGAGCCGAGGTCCAGCTTATGGTTAAGCCGATAAAGGGTACCGCGGAAATAGGCCCCGTGTCCCACAGGATAATAAGAGACTTTTATTCCCGCTGCCTTACTGCCGCCGCCATGAGTAAAATGGTGGATATTCGGCCGGTAAAGAGCTGAGATAGAGAATTATCTCCCGTTGAAAAACTTAAAACGATTGATTCCGCGCCCCGTTGATGTTATAATCCTCAGGCTATGAATATCCTGATTAATCAAATATTTGAAAACAAGGAAGCCGCCGCCCTCCCAGGTCTGCTGGAGAGCGGAGGGCTTCCTGCGCTTGTTTCCGGGCTTTCGGCAGTACACAGGGCAAATCTGGCGGCGGCGCTCAGAGAGAAGACCGGTGCGCCGATTTTTGTGATCTGCCCTGACGACACCGCGGCGGAGTGCTTTGCAAACGACCTGCGCTCCATGCTGGGGGAAAAAGTAAATACCCTTGGCATGAGGGACTACACCTTTTACGCGGCAGAGGCTGTCTCAAGACAGACCGAGCAAAAGCGCATTGCCGCGCTCTACGCTCTGGCACAGGGAGACAGCCCTGTGACGGCGGTATCTGTGTCCGGCCTTATACAGCGCACCATTCCCGCTCAAAGCCTCAGAGAGGCGGTGCTGGTGATAGAGGATGGAGGCAGCTGTCCCATAGAGAATATAGAGACCGCGCTTCTCCGCTGCGGCTATGTGAAGACCGAGCAGGTGGAGGGCGCGGGACAGTTTGCCCGGCGCGGGGGAATACTCGACTTCTTCTCGCCCGCCGACCATGAGCCTGTGCGAATAGAGTTCTGGGGCGATGATATAGACTCAATGGGTCATTTCGATGTGACCACCCAGCGGCGCAGTGAGGCTATAGACCGCTGCGTCATTCTTCCGGCGGCCGAGACGCTGCCGACAATGACCGTGGGGGGCGTGGAGGCGCTATGCCGGGAGATAGAGGAATTTGCCGCCAGGTATTCAAAACGCCGCGGCAGTGAAAACTCGGCCACATTGGCGGCGACCATGCGCGCCGACGCGGACAGACTCCGGGGCGGCGTGCTCATGTCGGACGCTGACCGGTATTTGCCGGTCATATATCCCATGGCCAGCGGCGCAGATTATATCCCGGAGGACGCAATAATTATTCTGGATCAGCCCGGCCGCTGTGCCGAGCGGGCGCGGGATTACGCAAAACAGCTCACGGAGGACATAAGAAAGCTTCAACGTCGCGGCCAGATTGCCATGACTCCGGACAGCTTCCATCTGAGCATAGAGGGCCTTTTTAAACGGCTGGAGGATTTCCCCATGTACATGGCGGACGCCTTTACCGTGGGCAGGAACCCGGTGCCGCCCAGGACTCTTGTGAGCATACCCGCAAAGCAGCTGCCATCCTACGCCGGCAGTGCCCAGGCTGCGGCGGAGGACGTGAAAGTATATCTGAAACAGGATTACCGGGTGGTGGTTTTGGCCGGAGACCTGCGCAGGGCGAAGGTTTTGCAGGAATTTTTCACTCAGAACCAGATCCCCGCGCTCATATATGAAAATCTCACCAAGCTGCCCGAAAACGGCAAATGCTGTATCAGCGTCGGCTCTCTCTCCGCGGGGATGGAATATCCCGGCATAAAGCTTACCGTACTCACCGATTCTCAGATGCTCCGCGTGAAGAGCAAAAAAACCGCCGCAAAGAAGCTGCCTGCCGACAGACAGCGGATAGAGTCTTATGCGGATCTGTCTGTGGGCGACTATGTGGTCCATGAAAATCACGGTATTGGCCGCTTTTCAGGCATTGTTAAAATGCAGGTGGACGGCTTTGAAAAGGACTATGTAAAAATAAGCTATGCCGGAACAGACAGCCTGTATGTACCTGCCACCCAGTTGGATATGGTGTCCAAATACACCGGCGGCGGCGAGGACAGGCCGGTAAAGCTCTCCAAAATGGGAGGGACGGAGTGGGCAAAAACCCGCTCGAGAGCCAAGAGCGCCGCAAAAGATATGGCGAAAAAGCTTATTGCCCTGTATGCCGAGCGTCAGCGGCTCCCAGGCTTTGCCTTCTCCCCGGACAGCGAGTGGCAGACAGAGTTTGAGGAGAACTTCGGCTATACCGAGACTGACGATCAGCTCCGCTGCGCAGCGGAGATAAAGCGGGATATGGAGTCCTCTGTCCCCATGGACAGACTGCTCTGCGGCGACGTGGGCTTTGGCAAGACGGAGGTGGCGCTGCGGGCGGTGATGAAATGCGTCTTGGAC
>CAYFSB010000066.1:0-8135 GCA_964345655.1 uncultured Oscillospiraceae bacterium | reverse complement strand
CTTTTCTCTCCGCGGCATTACTGCATACGCAACCGCCTTGTTTGGCCTACGCAATATGCGTGTCGAATCTCACCAATGGTCTGATACGCCTGTTGTAAATACCTCGGGATTTCAAGACTCTGTTGAGTACAGCGCGGGCACAGAGTGGCAGCAGTATCTTGATGAGGTGTATGATGATGGGACAAACCTTATGTCGCCGGATTATAATGAGGACAGCTATGGTCACTACGGGGCCTATTCTCAAGATGCAAAGAATGCACTAGACGCGATTGTCAGAAAATATGACCTCAAGATGTCAACTAATGTGGAGTATCTTCATGGTGCCGCAGGCTTGTACGATTTGACCGGAACTCAAAATTTTCTCCCTCCGATAGGAGATTCCGGCACATTTCCAATAAACTGTTGTTATTTTGAGGGCGGTTCTTTTGAAGTTGTGGACAGTGCCTATTTGGATTGGGGAAAGAGTATTCGGTACGACGTTTTCCGTTATGTCAAAGGATACTTTACGCGCGCTGCCATGCTTTTTGCAGATGCAGATGAGATGGAGGAGTGGCAGTATACAACAAAAGATGGCACGGAGCTCATCATTGATTTGGGGCCAAATCAGTCTGTTATTATCGCTGAATTAGAAAACAGCTTTGTGTTCTTTAACATACGAGCAGGCTATGAAAACAGCGATGAATCCCGAAGCTCATACGGCTGGCCAACGATAGATAAAACGGACATAGAGGCGTTCGCTGATTTAGTGGACTTCACCGTGCTGGACAGCATTAGATGAAAAGTCAAACTTTCAGAAAGTCATCCCTCTGAGTTTCGGAGGGATGACTGCTAATAGGAGAACTATATGAAAAAGAAAACAACTTATGTGCTAGTTGTCGCACTGCTGGTTTCGTGTTTTCTCTGCGGGTGCAGTTCAAAAACACCCGATGACACACCGACGAGCCAGTCAGCATATACCGCAAACTATATCAATATATCTGCAAGCGAGCCCGTTTCAAGTCCTGATGTAGTAAATCCGCTATACTTTGCAGACGGCGGGTTTTATGGCTCGGTTTCTATAGTTGTTGGCGAATATGAGCATGCAGGCGTAGAGCTCCGCTGGGAGGGTGAATTCGATATAAAAATAGACATGCCATGCTTTGTGAGCTATGCCGACGGCACTTTGACAATGCTTGAAAATTATACCGCCCCACTTGTACAGGACGGACACCAAATTCAAAACGCACTGCTTTGCATGACGGCATATGAAGATGGCCTGCTTGTGATAGAAAGCGTTTTTGAATATTGGTGGGATATTCCGCAAAACGAAGCGACCTACCACTATTTTGCAAGCACATACATCAGACACATCGATTCCTCCGGCACAATTTTAAGCTCAGTGCCAATTGAGGTGGATGTGGATACGTTTAATCCCCAGGTAATGCGAGTAAATGAGAATGGTAATATTGAGATAGCATCTTGGGATCGGCTGTGGATTATCGATATGAATGGCGCAATATTGGAGCAGCGGGAGGAAGAATATACAGACAACAGTGTTGGCCTGTTAAACTGGTCGCAGTATGGAATTGACGCTAACGCCGTGCAAGGTATGGCTACTCTTGAAGGCGGAGAAATAGTATGTGTCTATCTTGATGAGACTTCGCCCAATTTCGTCTCCAGCAAGCTGCTCGTTTTGCGAAAGGGTGGACAGCTTGAGCCAAGCGAAAGCGACGCCATCAAGAACGACATGAAGGGCAGTAGAGTTGACCCCGCAACCGGAAAAATCATTCTCACCTTGGCTTCGGACAACGTGAGCAGCATAGGAGAAGAAGTTACAAGGTTTAATAACAGCGATGCGGAGTACTGCATTGAAATCATCGACTACTCCGAACTTGGCTATGACCGCTTTTTGATGCAAGTAATGACCGGGAATATGCCTGACATCCTCGACTTAGGTTTTCTCCCTACCCGTCAGTTAGCCGAAAAGGGACTGCTGGAGGATTTGTATCCTTTTATTGATTCTGACCCGGAATTGAACCGAGAGGATTTTATGAAGTGTATCTTGGACACCTGTACCTATGACGGCAAGCTCGCCTGCACAATATCTAACTTTGATTATGTTGTGGTTGTTGGCCCGGCTGAGCTTCTAGGCTCAACTCCCGGTATTAGTTTTAATGAATTCAACGCCATCGTTCAGAGTATGCCAGAGGGGATGTCGGCAGTCCATCCGTATATGACCAGAGAAAACACACTTTCAAATAGCCTCGCCATTGACTTGGATAGTTACATAGACTGGGACACATTTTCCTGCCACTTCGACAGCCCGGAGTTTATTCAGTATCTTAACTTCATCGCATCACTTGCGGATGAAGCGTCCGTAGACTTCGCAAATGTCGATTTCACCGGGCCTTTTCTCCTAAGCACTGCGTCAATTTATTCATTTGACCAGTACCCCGGAATCGCGCGGACGGTGGGCACAGATAACTTCACCTTTATTGGCTATCCCTGCGCCGCTGGAATAGGAAACGCTATCCATGTTCGCGGCGATTTTGCGATGAGTAGTTCATGCGAGTATAAAGATGCGGCGTGGCAGTTTATGCGAAGCTATATGACCGAGGATTATCAAAATACGCAAATGAGCTTTCCCAGCAATCGGAATCTATGTAATTGGCGCTCCCAAGGGGCTGTAAACAGTGGTGTCATCACGCAGGCACAGGGCGACAAGGTATGGGAGCTGATTACCACCACAACGAAAACCGACACGCAGAACACAGCAATATATCAAATGATTTTAGAGCAGGTGCAGCCGTTCTTCGCCGGAGATAAAACAGCAGAGGAGGTTGCACAGCAAATTCAAAGCAGAGTTGGTTTGTTCTTGGCTGAAATGCAATAGCGTAACAAGCCTTTTCGCAACCACATGCATGGTAGAAAATCGGACGTTTGATGCAGCGCTATGTCCTCTGCGAGAGGGATATTTTGACTATAAAACACGTCTGATTGCCGTTTACCAGCTGCTGTGCCTGCTGACGCAAAACCGGGTCGGAAAGCTGACTGGCCGCGTTGCGGCACTGGGTCATGAGAAACTGGGTGTGTCCAAGCGCGTCTTCGATATAGAGCAGTTCTTTAGGACTCATTTTTTATCACCTCGCCTTTATTATCTGCCCAAACCAAAAGCATAACCCCGGCAAAATAAGATAAAAGACTTTTTTTTCAAAAAAATACGCGGCACCGGCATTTAAAATAAGTAGTTGGCAACAGAGAGCGCTTGTGATAGAATTCCAGGTACAAAGGCAGGAAAAGGAGAAAGATAAATGAAATATTTCTGGGGCGCACTGGCAGGCCTGGTATGGGGCGGAGCCGCAGCGCTTTTAAACGCCTTTATCAGCAAGCGCTGCATTGCAAAAAACACTTCCGGAGCTTTGCTGGGCGCAAATACCATACGGAGTATTGTGGATATATCGGCGCTGGCAGTGGTATTTCTGCTGAGGAAGGTGCTTCCGTTCAGCTTTGAGGCCGCGATCGTTGGTACGGCGGTGGCAATGTCAATGCTGACAATTGTTTTCGCATACAGGATGAGTAAAGGGTAAAAAATTATCCGTGGAAAATAAGGAAAGAATGGAATAGCAGAAAATGACTTACCCCTGTTCCCACCGGAACAGGGGTAAGCTTTATGTATTTATATTTTCGGCACTTCAGTTGCTCTCTCCGTTGGGAAGAGTCTTGCCATCCAAGGTTATGCCGGTGCAGTTTTGCAGAGAGAAGCTGGCCCCATCGTTATCGTGGATATCACAGCTTTCAAAGCGTATCTTGTCGCAGCCGGCCAGATACACAGCGCCCTGGCTGCAGTCGTATATCTCGGTGCCCTTCACCGAGAAGTCCGCCGAGGAATAGCAGCTGATGCCCAGAATGCCGCAGCCGTACAGACCGCAGCCGTCTATGTTCACACCGGAGCAGTTATGGAAAAACAGCACACCGCCTGAGCAAAAGCCCGGTGCCTGGGTGTGACCGGCGGTAAAGCCGGACAGCTTGAGCCCGGTGCAGTTTTCAAAGGCCAGCACCTCCGCGTAACGGGGAACGGCGGAAACAGTGACGCTGTCCGCCCCTTCGCCCACAATGGACAGCTTGTCCACATTGCTTATCACAAGCTGGGGCCCGTCGCTGCTGTCCTGCCAGAAATAGTACTCGCTGCCATAGCTGCCGTAATTTGAGGCGGTGCTCAGATCATAAGTGCCGGAGGCCAGATATATGGTTGTGTCAGGGGCAATGGCATCCAGAAACTGGTCCACCGTCGACACGCGGGCCTCATTGCCGGGGCGCGGAGCCTTCTCTTTATAATCCGCTGACCAGGTCATACCCTCTTTGTATTCAAGAGCGGCCAGTGCTGTACTGTCAAGCTCCGTCCCGTCCGGGGACATGGCCGGGAGGGATCTGGTTTCCCCGTCATCCCCATACTGGGAGTACCAGGAATCAAAGCTGTTGTCGTTGAGCTCACAGCCGTCCACGGTGATACTGTACGGAGCGCAGAAGAACACGCCCTTGGTATAGATATTGTCCTGCGTCCGGCAGCCCAGCATGGATATCTCCTTTGAATAGGAGCTGTAGACAAGCAGCTCGCTGTTGTTGTCATAGATGCTGCAGTTTAAAATGGCACAGTCGGAGGAGTTTGCAAACTGGAAAAGCCCGGAATAGCCCTCGCAGCGGTATATCTCGCACCGGTCAAATAGTACGTCTCTGCTGGACTCTACATAGGCAGCTCCGGTGTCCCGGCAATCTCTTATAATGGTGTCCGCCACATTCACGGAGCGGCTGTTCTGAACTCTCACGCCCAGCACTCCGCAGCCGTAAAGATCGCAGCCGTTAACCTGCACGTTCTTACACCAGGAGAAGTCAAGCACCCCGCCGGTACACTGGCCGTCTTCCTCTGTGTGGCCCGCTGTTAAGCCGCTGAGGGAAACATCGGTGCAGTTTTGAAAGCACAGCACGTCCGCGTAGCGCGGCGCGGCGGCTATAGTCACATCTCCGGCGCTGCCTCCGTCTATGCTGAGTCCGGTCACATCGGTTATGACCAGCGCCCAGCCGTCGTAGACCTCGCTCCAGAAATAGTAGTCAGAGCCTTTGCCGCCATAGCCTGAGGCGGTGCTCAGGTCATACACTCCCGGCTCCAGACATATGGTAGCTCCCGGCTCTATAGCCGCGAGCAGTCCATCTACGTCCGAGACCTGGGTCACTGCGCCGTCAAGCAGCGCGGCAGCCTCAGCAGTGGTCTCTGCCGCCGGGACCGCTGCCGTACCGCAGCCCAAAAGCAGACAGGCCAGCGCCGTAAGCAGGGACATCAGCAGAGTATATTTCATTTTGTGTTTCATGGCAGAACCCGCCTTTAATCACAGTTTTATACATTTGAGAGGATATAACATCCCACCTAAAAGGTATCACGCATATATCCGGGTGTCAACGCGCCGGAGCCTTAATAATTCTTATTATTTCAACAGAGGTCCCAGCGGTTGCAGGCAAAAACCGGGGAGCTCATGGCTAACCCACAAACTCCCCGGTGAGGCGCAGCTTTGACCGCGGCCGGCTGCCGTGTTTTATTTGACGTCGCCGTCTGGCTTTTCGTCTGTCTCCTGGGTGCCCTTGAACACGAAGAAGCGCTGGCCGATATAATTGAGGGCCACGAAGAAGCACATGCCGGCGAGCATGGCCATGTTTTCCTGGAGTGTCACTGAGGCGCCGGAGAAGATCCACCTGGCCAGAGGCTTTGCTCCGCCATAGGCTATGAGATAGCACAGGGAGATATTCACAACGAAGCGCCACATGGTGGTGCCGGTGTTCTTTTTGCTTTTGAAGGTAAAGGTCTTGTTGAGAAAATAGCTCAGTATGCTGCCCAGCACATAGTTTGCGGCGCTGGACACCCAGTAGGCCCACTGAAACTCATGGTAATTCTTAAAGGCCACATTGTATAGCAGAAACATTATGCCGGTGCCGAAAAGCGTATTGGCTACGCCTACAAGTATAAACTTCCAAAAAGTCACATCAAAAAATCTGGCGCAGAATTCCCTGAAGCGCAGGGAGAAGGATTTCTTTTCACTCATTTTTTACCTCCGCAGGTCTCAGAAATAATAAAGCGGGGTCTGCCCTTTATCTCGTCTATGAACATGCCGGACTTCCGGCATGAAAACAGCAGACATACCCCAGTGACCACTATGAGCACAAGGACAAGCGCACCGTATTTTTTCAGGGCTTTTTAATGTAAAGCCTCCGGACACAAATTCTCAAGTAAGCAGTATAACCCAAAACATGCCTTTTCGCAATACGGAGCGGCAAAAAAGCGCGCGCAATGCACAGACAAAATATGCTGCCGTGCCTTCCCAAATTCAGGGGATAAGGCACGGCAGCACTTACATCAGATGTATTGCTCCGATTTTACTGGTCCTTATGCTCGTCAGAATTCTTTGTGTCGGCCCCGTCGTTCTCGGTGGCGTCTACCACATCCTCAAACTCGGTTATCTCCACGTCGATATCGGCGTCATTCCCGGCACTTTCAGCCTCAAATGCGGCCTTCATGGAGTTTATTTCCTCTTCCTTTGCCAGAATGCTGCCGGTTATCTCCTCAGCCTGGGCAAAGAGAGGGGCAAAAAAGCCCTCGGGTGCGTCCTTTGCCTGCTCATAGTAGAGCTTGCCTATCTCGGTGTATACGCGCTTGAGCTCCTCGCTCTCGCCGTTCATCTCAAGGGTGAGCTTCGCGATGCGGCCATAGGCCTTGGCCCGGCTGCTGCCCTGCTCATAGATATTGCGCACAGTGCCGCTCTCGGCCACTTCTTTTACTTTGCCGACAAGGTTGCTGATGGTGCCGGAAATAATGTCTCTGTAATCTGCCATTGTTTTTTACCTCCATGTGTTTGTAAAAGTCTTTTTTATTCCTCTGCCTGCGGTTTGCTGTCCTCATCCGCGCTCTCCGCCGCCACGCGGTTTACATACAGTCTCTCCGGGGGATGGGGCCTGCGGCTTTGAACGATGAGAACAATTAGAGATATCAAGGCAAGCGCTATTGAGAGCGCCTGTGATACGCGTATGTTGCTGCTGCCTATATACAGACTGTCTGTGCGCAGCCCCTCTATCCATGCCCGGCCAAGGCCGTACCACATGAAATAGATGAGTATGCACTGCCCGTCGTATTTACGGCGGCCTTTTTTAGTCCACACCATCAGGAAAATCAGGCACGCCAGATTCCACATACTTTCATACAGAAATGTGGGGTGGACATATATGGTGCTGCCGTCCGGGGCACTGAGACCCATGCGGCAAAAGATCTCGGTCTCCGCGCCAAAGGCCTCCCGGTTTATAAAGTTGCCCCAGCGGCCGAGTATCTGGCCTATCAGCAGGCCAAACACCACCAGATCCAGCATGGCCGGCAAGGGTATTTTCTTGTGTCGGCACACCAGCCACACTACAAGTATCCCCGCGATCACCCCGCCGTATATGGCAAAGCCGCCCTCCCTGCTGGCAAATATCTGGCCCGGATTCTGGATGTAGTAATCCAGCTTGAAGAGCACATAGTATAGTCTCGCTCCGACTATGGACAGGGGGATAAGCCAGAGCAGAAGGTCATACAGATCATCCTGCTTTATGCCGAAGCTCCTGCTTTTACGTGAGCAGTACATTATGGCAAGTAAAAAGCCCAGGGCAATTATCACCCCGTAGAAGTATATATTCTTGCCAAATACGGTGAAATATGACGGGGGATTGATAGAAAAGTTCCCAAGCATGGGAAAACTGATGGAGGAATCCCGCTGTATTGTCTGCACTAAAACCTGAAACATGTCAGTTTTCTCCCTTCCCGGGTTCGATTATTGATATTGCCAGTCGTTCGCTGACCAGATTATCCCTTATAAAAGCCACACATTCCTCAGCGCTCACACTATCCAGCGCCGAGAGCGCGTCAAAGGCACAGTAACCGTCAAAAATGCCCATTGCCATGGACACGCAGACGTTTTCAAAATCCTCAAGCCCACGCAGCCGCGCACCCAGAGAGGCACGCTTTGCCCGCTGGAAGCGGTCCGGCTCAAAGCCTTCCCGGCTTACCCGCTCGACCTCACCGCAGAATTCCTCAAACACCTGCTCAGGGTTGGCACTCTCTCCGCCTATAATGACTGTCCCTG
>CAYFSB010000065.1:0-8194 GCA_964345655.1 uncultured Oscillospiraceae bacterium | reverse complement strand
TATCGCAATTTCAGCTGGAAGATGGTACATGACTCTGTTATCGGCTGCCTCAAGACTTCTGCCATGTGCTTTTTCATAATGATAGCCGCAAATAGCTTCTGCGCAATATTTTTTGCACTGGGCGGCGACAGCATGATAGAGAATTTTGTCGCTTCCGTGGGCATTGGCAAGCGGGGCTGCTACATATTTATGATGGCGCTCATCTTCTTCATGGGCATGTTTATCGACTGGATAGGCATCGTGGCTATCGTGGTTCCGATCTTCCTTCCAATTCTCACCGGCATGGGCTTTACCAATACCCTGTGGCTGTGCACTTGCATGGCCGTCATCATGCAGACCTGCTTTATGACCCCGCCTTTCGGCTTTGCGCTGTTCTATGTAAAGGCGCTGCTGCCTGAGGGATACACCATGATGGAGGTGTATAAAGGCGTCGTGCCCTTTATAATAGCTGTTTTGCTTGTAACCGTACTTGTGACGCTGGCACCCGGTATCGTTATGTGGCTGCCGAACCTGAGCTACGGCTGATATTAAGAGAAAACGCGGATTCCGGCGCCTGACGCGGGATCACTGCCGCTGTCATCAGCCAACCAATACCAATATAAAACCCCACCGGAGCGTATAAATCCGGTGGGGTTTTGGCGTTTTTGCATAATTTTTTGACCATTTGTGAACAAATAATTTTTTTAAATCAGATTTAAGTTAAGGGAAATACTATACCGACAAGCTTAAAATCAAGATGGAGCCGGAGGTGAAAAATATGTGCAAAAAGAAGAAAAGCCCTTGGACTTTTGTATATGGACTGGCGCTGACGCTGTTTACGGCATATGTGCTTCTGGACGCCTTTGTGATCCCGCGCAGCTATTCTCAGGCGGTAGACAGCACATCCGACATTACGCAGGAGGACCCGGTGACAGCACAGGCTGCCGATCCAAGCGCTGAAAGCGGGGCAAGCGTTACCGCCACAAGCTATGACAGCTCTGGTATATCCATTACTATAAGCTCATACCGGGAGAACGACACGGATATATATGTGGCGGATATTCTGCTCACCAGCGCCGATTCACTTAAGACTGCCTTAGCTCAGAACACCTATGGCAAGAACATAACCCAGACCACCTCGGCAATAGCCCAGGCGAACAATGCCATACTTGCCATAAACGGCGACTATTACGGCACCCGCAGCGGCTATGTGATACGCGACGGCGTGCTGTACCGGAGCAGCTCTGCCGGGGATGACCAACAGGATCTGGTGATATATTCCGACGGCAGTTTTGAGATAATCTCGGAGGGCGACTATACAGCCCAGGAGCTTTTAAACGGCGGGGCGGAGCAGCTGCTGTCGTTTGGTCCGGGCCTGCTGGCGGATGGGCAGGTGCTCGTCTCCCAGAACAGCGAGGTGGACAGGGCAAGAGCCAGCAATCCAGGTACTGCCATAGGCATGATAGAGCCGCTGCACTATGTTTTCGTGGTGGCAGATGGACGCAGCACCCAAAGCGAAGGGCTGTCCCTCTATCAGCTGGCCGGGTTTATGCAGAGCTTGGGCGTACAGTGCGCCTACAATCTGGATGGCGGGGGCTCCTCAACAATGGTATTCAACGGCAGCGTTATTAATATTCCGGTCTCCGGCGGGAAAAGCAGCTCTGAGAGGAAGGTGAGCGACATTGTCTATATCGGCTAAACGGCATCTCAGGAAAAACGCAGGGGCATATTTTGCGGCTGCAGCCTTCTGTATTGCATTGGGTACAGCTTATGAGCATTTCAGCCACGGGGTGGTCTCAAACTTCATGCTGTACATGTTTCTGTGGCCGCTGTCCGGCGGGGTCTTCGCTCTGCTGCTCACGGCGTTTCCCGGAGCGCACTGCCCCGGAAGCGGGGTAAGGCGGCTATGGGCCTTCGGCACAGCTGCGCTGACTGTGGGAAGCTTTATGAGGGGCGTCTTTGAAATATACGGCACGGGCAATCCGCTGGTAAAGGTCTATTGGATAAGCGGCGCCGCATTTATGGCGTTGGCCGCGTCGATTTTACTGTGCAGGAGTCAAACTTAACATCGGCCGCGGCAATAGCGGGGGGATGTGGATTTTACCGTATGCTTCAGGCCATTTTAAGACCTGCCCTTGAAAAAGTGACGCGAAAGTGTTAGCCTGAAAAAAGGGGGGGGAGCGTGTGCCGGAGAGAGATTTTTATATGAGGAGCGCCAGACTTGTGGCGCCGGAGCTGCTTGGCAAGCTGCTGGTTCATGAGACCTCTGAGGGCGCAGCCGCAGGGATAATTGTGGAGACGGAGGCTTATGAGGGGCCGTTGGACGACGGAGCCCACTCTTTTGCAAACCGCCGCACAGCCAGGACGGCCATACAGTACGGCAGGGGAGGCTACGCCTATGTGTTTGGAATTTACGGGATGCACTGGTGCTTTAACGCGGTTACCAACGCTGAGGACAGACCAGAGGTGGTACTGGTGCGCGCACTGGAGCCGGTGAGCGGAATTGAACTGATGCGCAGCAGGCGGGGTGTAACCGCAGTTGAAAAGCTGTGCCGCGGGCCTGGAAATCTCTGCGCGGCGCTGGGGATAAGTAAGGCACAATATGGCCTTGACCTGTGCGCTTCCCAGCTCCGTGTTGAGGACTATATGGCTATTCCGGCCGGGGATATCGCCCTGTCACCGCGGGTCAATATCGACTACGCGGAAAAGTGCAGAGATTATCTTTGGCGGTTTTACATAAAGGACAGCCCGTTTGTGTCAAAAACAGCAAAGCGCTATGCCGCAGCAGGCACTTTAAATGACATACCGAGGCCATGAGTCTGCGGAGAATTTATTATGCTTACTGCCTGTAAATAATTTCATGGGCTTTTTACATAAGACACGGATGGTCCCGCTTTTGCGGGACCATCCGTGTCTTATTATTTTAAAGTATCCACCACAGCGTGTCGCCCTCGGACAGCGGCGTGAAGCCGCAGCGCCGGAGGAGCCGCTGGGAAGGCAGATTGCTTTTCTCGGTCTCGGCCACCACATTTTTCACCTGGGGCTGACTGAGTGCCCAGCTGCACATGGCGGCAACCGCTTCACTCATATAGCCCTTGTGCTCATATTCCTCACCAAGGCCATAGCCTATTTCCACCCGGCCCAGCTTGTCCGGACATGCTTTGAAATCCGCCGAACCCACAACGGTGCGGCTGGCCCTGTCTATGAGCAGCCAGAAGCTGTGCCACAGGTAATTATCCCTGTCGCTGCGGACGATCTCAAGCTGGCTCCTGACTATTTTCTCGAAGTGCCCCGTCAGCGGCTCCGCCTTGTAGCTACAGTCCAGCCGCTTCTCCAGCATGGGCATGTCGTCCAACAGCATGCTCAGTTGGTATTCGTCCAGAGCGACAACATCTAACCTGCATGTTTTTAATTGCATTGGTTCTACCTCAGTTTACCCGGAGACTATCTCAGCCCGGTGGCCTGCATGACGGCATCTACCAGTTCGTAAGCCTGCTCTGTCCAGGGATATCCGCTGTCCTGGCAGCCGGCGGAGTCCAGCAGATCTTTGGCGCTGTCCTTCTGCAGCTCTGTACAGGCGCTGTCCACGGCAGAGAGTTTTTCGGCGAACTGCACCTGAACGTCGTTCCCCTTGGGGGAGAGCCAGTCCACAACGGCGCTTTTGACCTGCTGGGCGCTCATATCTGTCTGGACGGCCCAGTCCAGAAGCTGGGCTGCGGCTCTGGCGGCTTTGAGGGAGCTGCCGGCGGTACCTATGGTCACACTGGCGTCGATATCATCCAGCACGGAGGACAGCTCCGTCACTATGACTGCGGTGTCATCGCTGCCATCCGGGGACTGGACGGGAGAGGGCTCCGCAGATTCAGGCGCCGCCTCTGTGACGGCGGGGGACTCCACAACGACCTCCGATTGAGCGGTGCCGCAGGCGGAAAGCGCCATCAACAGCGCGGCCGCGGCAATAATTGATATAATTTTTTTCATGTTTGCCTCCTTGGCGCATGCTCCGCCGCACTCTGGGCGAAGCCATCTGGGTGTGTGTACGAATGAGCGCGGAAAAATACCGCGCGCCCGGATAGAGTCCGGAATATTTTAAACTCCCCGCCGCTCATGCACCGGCAGGGAGTTCAAAACTCAGCACGGGTTTACAAGCTCGCCGCCGATGTATACGGCCTTTCGCTGGAGATCCTCTCCGCATACCACAAAGTCTGCCAGCTTTCCGGCCTCAATAGAGCCTGTCAAAGCATCGCAGCCTATCTCCCTGGCGGGGATAAGCGTGGCGGATAATATTGCCGTCTCTTTTGGAATGCCGAAGGAGACGGCCTTCCTCATACAGTCATACAGGTTGGTGGCGGAGCCGGCGATAGTGCCGTCGGCAAGCTTTGCCACGCCGCCCTTGAGCCAGATCTGCTGGCCGCCCAGAGAGTAGGCCCCGTCGGGCATGCCACAGCAGCGCAGAGCGTCGGATATGAGACAGATCCTGCCGGGGAAGAGCTTAAAGGCCATGCGCACGGCACTGGGGTGTACATGGAGTCCGTCGCATATAAGCTCTGCCACGATATCCTCCCGCTCGGCAGCGGCGCCGATAACGCCGGGATTGCGGTGATGGATGGAGGGCATGGCGTTGAACAGATGGGTCAGATGCCGGGCCCCGGCTTCAAAGCCTGCCTTGGCCGCGTCATAGTCCGCGTCGGTATGGGCCACAGAAACCGTGCATAAGAGGCTGGCCTCGCGGATAAAGGACTCAGCACCCTTAAGCTCCGGCGCCATGTCGGCAATTCTTATTAAGCCGCCGCAGCCGTCATAAAGGCGTTTAAAGGCCTCAAAATCCGGCAGACGCAGGTATTCTCCGTTCTGCGCGCCTTTTTTCTTTTCGGAAAAGAAGGGGCCTTCCATCTGAATACCCATGAGTCGTGAGCAGTTTTCACCCCGCTGGTCATGGAGCTGGGCCGCGGCCGCAAAGGCCTTTTCCAGTACCTCATAGGGCAGCGTCATAGAGGCCGGAGCAAAGGAGGTGATGCCATTTTCCGCAAGATATCTTGCCATGGTCTCAAGTCCTTCGCTGTCGCCGTCCGAGAAGTCCGCCCCGGAGTTGCCGTGGTTATGTACGTCTATCAGGCCGGGTATAACGAAAGTGCTGCCCAGATCAATTCCGTCTTCATCGGGCACGCAGTCCAGGATCTCTGTAAAATGGCCGTCCTCCACACGAAAGCTGCCGTGGATAAACCGCGCCCCCGGTGTAAAAATAAATGCGTTCTTATATAACATGAGGGGCACCTCCTGATTTTTTTTGTATTTATCAGTATACCACCACATAGGGAAAATGCAAAGGGCTTTCCTTCGCCAAATGGTAAATATATACTCATCGTATGAAAAATTTGCCCATCGCTATGGACAATAGCTGGAAATACTTGTATACTTAATATGCTTTTATATTGAATATTTATTGCTGCTGCGGGCGATCAGATCCGGGCGGCAATAGTGAATATGGAGGAATAGGCAAATGATAAAGTTCGGAACCGGCGGCTGGAGAGCGGTAATCGCGGAT
The DNA here is from genome assembly GCA_964345655.1 of uncultured Oscillospiraceae bacterium. Taxonomy (GTDB): domain Bacteria; phylum Bacillota; class Clostridia; order Oscillospirales; family Oscillospiraceae; genus Limivicinus. The sequence goes on along the minus strand of CAYFSB010000065.1, from coordinate 2,670 downwards.
GAATTTACAAAGGCCAATATACGGCTGCTGACGGCGGGACTCTGCCGTCTTATGGAGAAAGAAGGACATTCCGGCGCGGAGATATGCGTGGGCTATGACAGGCGCTTCCTGTCCAAGGAATCGGCCCACTGGGCGGCGGAGGTACTGGCAGGCTATGGGTTCAGACCCTTTGTGATTAATCGGTCCTCGCCTACTCCCTTAATAATGTTCACCGTAAAAGCGAAGAACATGCCCTACGGCATTGCAATCACAGCCAGCCACAACCCGGCCATATATAACGGCATAAAGATATTCACCGCCGGCGGCCGGGATGCGGATCAGACCGTCACAGCCCGGATCGAGGAGCAGATAGCTCAGGTGGATGAGAAGACCATAAAGAGTGTGGATTACGACGAGGCGGTCGCCGCCGGAATTGTAAAAGAGGGCACCACAGCAAACGAGTATATAGACAGCATCCTCGCCATGATAGACACCGAGAGTATAAAGCATGCCCAACTCAAGGTGGCGCTGGACCCAATGTACGGCGTAAGCCAGACGAGCCTGCGCACTATACTCATGACCTGTCGCTGCGATATAGAGGTGATACACGACCGGCATGACACTCTGTTTGGCGGCAAGCTCCCCGCCCCTAATGAGGCAACGCTTATTCCGCTTTCAAATTTTGTGGTGGATAACCATTGCAGTCTGGGCGTTGCCACTGACGGAGACGCGGACAGGCTGGGCGTTATAGATGAAAAGGGGAGTTTTGTCCATCCGAACACGCTGCTGGTGCTGCTGTATTACTATCTGGTGAAATATCGGGGCTGGCAGGGCCCGTGCGTGCGCAACAATTCCACAACTCACCTTCTGGACAGAGTGGCAGCCGGACTGGGCCAGACGGCCTATGAGGTGCCGGTGGGCTTTAAGTATATCTCCGCAAAAATGGCGGAGACCGACGCCATAATAGGCGGCGAATCCTCAGGAGGCCTTGCCGTGAGAGGACATATCTCAGGTAAGGACGGCATATATGCCGCGTCGCTGCTGGTGGAGATGCTGGCGGTGACAGGCAAGTCGCTGTCCCAGCTGTATAAGGAGATAACCGACCAGTACGGCACACTAAGCTATTGCGAGGCAGACTTTACCATGACTCCGGCCAGAAAGGCTGAGATACAGAAGCTGATGTTTGAGGAGCAGCTCTGCCCGGAGTTTGACGCGCCGGTGGAGCGGGTGAGCAGAGAGGACGGCTGCAAGGTATACTTTACCGACGGCAGTTGGGTCATATGCCGCTTCTCAGGGACGGAACCGCTGCTGCGCATGGCTGCCGAGGCGGAGAGCGAGGCTATGGCTAAAAAGAACATCGACAGATGGCGCTGCCTTCTGGAGCTGTAGAAAATAAGCGGATAAAACAAAATAACCAGCGGTGTGTCGGAACAAAAGCTCCGGGACGCCGCTGGTTTTCTGTTGACTTCCGGGGAAAAGCGCGTATAATATGCTTCATACAATTCATACTTTTCATACTTTTTTATCAGGAGGCAAAAACATGAAAGGCCCTAAGGGAAAATATGCCTGGACAGTAAAGATAGGGGAGAAAGGGCAGTTTGTGATCCCCAAGGAGGCCAGGGAGATTTTTGACATCAAGCCAGGCGATACGCTGATAGTGTTGGGGGACGCAAAGAAAGGGATAGCAATACCTCCCAAGGCGGAGCTTTATGAGCTTACACGCCGGATATTTGACGGTGACATCTCGAAGGGAGAGGAAGAGCAATGAGTGTCATGGAGGTAAGAAAGCTATGCAAGGCCTATCCGGCGTTTAAGCTGGAGGACGTGAACATAAGCCTGGAGCAGGGAAAAATTACCGGATTTATCGGCAGAAATGGGGCAGGCAAGACAACAACGCTGAAATCCATAATGAATTTTGTACACCCGGACAGCGGAGAGGTCAGGTTTTTCGGCAGAGCCTTTTCTGAAAGTGAGTTTGAAATAAAGCAGCGGATAGGCTTTGTCACCGGTGGCATAGATTACTACGGCAAGAAAAAGATAAAGCTCATAAGCGCTGTCACAAGCTCTTTTTACGACCGCTGGGACGGCGCCGCCTACAGGCGGTATATGGACATGTTTGCGCTGGATGAGAACAAGACTCCCTCGCAGCTCTCAGAGGGCATGAAGGTGAAGTATTCGCTGGCGCTGGCCCTGTCCCACAATGCAGAGCTGCTTATATTAGATGAACCCACCAGCGGTCTTGACCCGGTGTCCAGGGAGGATCTGCTGGATCTGTTTATGGAGCTGGCCGGAAAGGGCATTACAATCTTTTTCTCCACCCATATTACCTCGGATCTGGATAAATGCGCCGACAACATTGTGTATATAAAAAACGGGAAGGTGCTGACGGAGAGCGAAATGGGCGCCTTTGTGGACAGCTACAGACTCGTGGAGTATGAGGGAGAAGGCCCGGAGGAGTGCGTCAGGTCAAAGCTTATCGGGCTGAAGCGAGATAAACGGGGCTATTTTGCACTGGTGAGAAGCGGCGACGCAGGCACTGTAGGCGGAAAGACATCGACAGCGGAGCTGGAATCCATAATGGTACACATGGAGAGGGAGGATACGCCGTGAAAAAACTGCTGAAAAAAGAAATTGTCCTGTCCATGCACCTCACGGCGCTGATTTCTCTGGCGCTGTCCGCCATGCTGGTGA
>CAYFSB010000064.1:7201-8265 GCA_964345655.1 uncultured Oscillospiraceae bacterium | reverse complement strand
CACAAACGCTGTATCAGGAGATTTCTGGAGCATGATAGAGACCTCATCCGGCATTGGCGTTGCCATGACTACCGCCGGGGACAGCATAGCCCCCATGTACCCTGACGGATTTTTGGGTCTGGAGCTAAACGAGGCGGCAAAAGCTGTCAAAAGCTGGAACATGGCTGAGGCCGGGTTCGGACTGGCTGCGGCAAACTGTTTTTTCAACACCCCGGAACGCATGGATGAGCTTGGCTGCTACGAGCCTTTTGAGAACTACTGCACGGCGGGGCTGGATTTTTGCGGCAAGACCGTGGGCATGATAGGCCACATGCACGGGCCAGAGAGTCTGCGCCGTGAGGCAAAGGCAATCCACATAATCGAACGGGCTCCCCAGCCGGGTGATTACCCGGATTCCGCCTGCGACTATATACTGCCCCAATGCGACATTGTGCTCATCACCGGCAGCTCCCTTGTGAATAAGACCCTCCCCCATCTGCTGGAGCTGTGCCGGGACGCATATACCATAGTCACGGGTCCCTCGGTGCCCATGTGCCCGGCGCTGTTGGAGCACGGCATTGACCGGATAGCTGGCATGGTGGTGACAGTGCGCGACGAAATGTGCCGCCAGGTCTTTGAAAACCGCCCCGGCTCTCCCTATTGCCACGGCCGGCCTTTCCTTATAAAAAAATAGGCCGGTACTCCTGCGGCATACAGGCCCGGAACAAAAAAAGATGTACTTCTCAGTCAGCGCTGAAGAGTACATCTTTTTTTATACCATACCTTAAAACACCAGCTGCACCAGCAGCATATAGCACACCGTACCCCCGGCAATAGACAGCAGCATCTGCCTTTTCCACAGATGCAGCGCCGCCGTGACCGATACGGCGATAAGCTCCGGCAGGCCGTGGCTGCCCGCAAGCACATCCACGTTTTTCAGACAGTAGACCACCAGCAGGCCAAAGACCGCGCTGGGGAGCGCCTTACCCAGATACTGTATATATTTTGGCGTGGGCCTCCTGCCCGAAAACAAAAGAAACGGCAAAAATCTTGTGATCATTGTCCCGGCTACAACCACGACGATA
>CAYFSB010000064.1:828-7191 GCA_964345655.1 uncultured Oscillospiraceae bacterium | reverse complement strand
ATAGTAATTATCTGCTGTGTCAGCGTCATGTGAGGCCACCTGCTCTCTCTAGGGGTTTTCTAAGAAGCGTCAGCAGACAAAGAATGCAGCCCATGGCGGGCAGCATAAAGGAATCCGCGCCGAAAAATATCAGGCACAGGGCTGAAGCACCGGTGCCGATAATGGCAGTGTAGTGCTTTTGTTCCTTCAAAAGCTGCTCAAGAAATATCACGACAAACATAGCTGTCATCACAAAGTCCAGCCCCTGCGTATTGAAAGTGAACAGCGAGCCCAGCAGTCCGCCCAGTGTGGAGCCGGATACCCAGTATATCTGATTCAGCAGCGTCACAAAAAACATAAACCAGCCCCTGTCCACATCCTCCGGGATATCCGCCGTGTAATTTATGGAAAAAGCCTCGTCACACATGCCGAAGATAAGATAAAAGCGCTTCCAGCCGGTGTTCTTGTACTTGTCCAGCATGGCTATGCCATAGAACAGATGCCGCGCCTGTATCATGAGCGCCATAAGAAAGGCCGACAGCGGCGCGAATGGACTGAGCAGCATGGACACCGTCACAAATTCAAGCGACCCGCCGTAGATGAGAAGGCTCATAAGCATCGGATACCAGAAGCTGAAGCCGGACACGTTCATATATATGCCGTAGGCCATGCCCAGAAACCAGAAGCCCGCGAAAATCGGGATGGTATATGGGAAGGCGGCGGCCAGGGCTCTGCGGCGCACGCCGGATCTCTGCATTGGTTTTACCCCCTCTGCAAAATAAGGATTTTTTTAGTTTATCACCGGTTTCGACGATGTTCAACTGTTTTTCAAAACCGAACATAAAAAACGGGCGGATACGATGCGCTCCCGCAGGCTCTGCAGGGACGCCCATGTATCCGTCCGCCATTTTAAATTTTTACACGGCGCGGCTCTTTCGGATATATCTCAGAACTTGCCGCTCTTGCTGGAAAAACCGTCGCTGCCAACGCTGGTGCCTCCGGACTTCTTTTCAATAATCTCTCTGGTCTCCGTGCGGTGGGTAAAGACATCCTCCCTTACCCGCAGCTCCACACTGCCCGGAATCACGTAATCAGCCGCCGCCGTCTGTTTTCTGGCGGTCTTCATCTGGGCGGCAAACACGCCGCAGACTATCAGCGCCGCAAGGCAGGGCAGCGCGACTATGAGCAGCAGCTTGACAGCCGGGTCCATTGGCTCATTTCCCACATCCAGCGCGTTCCCGTTTCGCGCCATGCCTATCATCTCTTCACACTGGTCCAGATAGGCCTGGAAGCCGTCAGCCCACTGATCTACGTTCAGTTCATCAAGGAACTTCCCCGCCAGCACATCCTTGCCGTAATCTGTAAAGGCGGCATTTCCGAAGGAGCCGTAGGCGATAATGGCGTAGTCCCTGTCCGCCATGCTCAAAAGCAGCAGCACGCCGTCCCGCTCAGAGCCCCAGCCCAGGCTGAAATTATTATATATGCTCTTGGCACAGTCTGTCACATCAGTGGATGAGTAGTCTCTGTAGTCCCCCACGGTGACTATGTATATGCCGCACTGGTATTTGTCGGCAATGCTCTGGGCGTCCGCCTCAAGGGCTGCACGCTGGCTGTCACTGAGAAGCCCGGCCTCGTCGGTAATATGTGAAAGCTGTGCCGCATCCTCCCCGTCGGCAAAGGCCGCGGCTGAGAGCAGCAGACATAGCAGCAGGCCCAGCAGCAGGGACAGTAATCTCTTCATCTTCATCTCCCCGCCCCCTTATCTGAGCAGCAGCGTCATAAACGCCATCAGCGGCAGGGCGATGCCGGCAAACCAGGCCAGGAACTTCCCCTTTGATATGGGCAGATCGCCTATGAGTCTGCCTGTCTGACCATTCATTGCAAACAGGAAGTCTTTGCCGTTCCATTTTGTGGTGAGCATCCACACCGGCATAAGAGCATATTTCACGGCGCCCCGGCTCAGTCTCACATCCTTGGACACCGGCACATAGCCGGTATAGCCCTGCACAGTAGAGTCCATGATATTCACCGCCGTGTTTGCCGCCCGCTCGTCGGCTCTTGCGCTGCTGTCTTTGGCGGAGACATCATATTTGTCCGCCATATACCCTGGCATATAGGCCGTGGAAAACGGCTTTAACTCCGAATAATCGAAAGGCTCGACAGCGTCCATATGCGCGTCAGGCATTTTTGAGGAGGCATCCACCGGTATGCGTTCAAACCCCACGGTGCCCGCTCTGCGCACCATATAGTGCTCCGTGACTGTGATCCGCTCATTGCCGGCAGTGTGGCTGTGCACCCTTGTGGCGTCATAGCTTATATCCGCATTAGCCCTGCCGTCAAAGAGCCAGAACGGCACATATACACCCTTTATCTCCTCAATATGGTTTCCTGCGGAAAAGGTCTTCGGCAGGAGCTTTTTCCCCCTGTAATATTCCCTCAGCGCCTCCATTGCCGCGTCTTTATTCAGCTTGAATGGTATCACATAATCAGGCTTCATAGTGCCTGAAAACTGCCCCGGAACCACCGTAGGATTGCCGCAGTACGGGCAGCTGGTAGCCGCGGTGGTGGCGTCGCAGATAAGCTCCGCCCCGCAGGATGGGCAGCTGTAGGCCCTCATATCTTTACCCTCGGCGCCCCAGTCCGCACCGGCAGCGTCATAGTCCCATTCTTCGTCTGAAGCTTGGGCCTTCTCCGCCTTTTCTTCGGCTTTTGCGGCATTTTCCTCCGCGTTCTTCAGTTTTCCGGCATACAGCGCCTCAATCTCCGAGACCTCGTAGCTGCTGCCGCAGTATTCGCATTCAAGCTTTCCAGTGCTTCCCTCATAATGCAGCGGCCCCGTACATGCGGGGCATTGATAGTTTGTGACCTGTGTAGGCATTTGTTTTCTCCTCCCTGCCGCACGCTTTGTGCCCTCCGGCACTTACTGCGCGCACTCCTCTTCCGCGGCATCGCTAATGCTGTCCGGCATGGCCTCGCCCGCCTCTATCAGAGGCAGATACCAGTCATAATAAAAATATGGCAGTACATCCGGCTCAGCGGCCTCAACATCATCCCAGCGCACACCCCAGGGGCGCAGGAATATTGAATAGTCAAAGCTCTCGCCCTGACCCTCGTGATGTCCGTTTTCGATCACCAGCATCTTGTCATATTCGTATTCTCCCGGGTCTATCTCCCATTCCCCCGCTTTCACGTCGTCAAACCAGAACCAGCCGCTCTGCGATTCGGCTCTCCCCATCTCTCCTGTGCCGTCAGCGTTCAGCAGCAGCTGCACCACCGCCATCGGTTCATCTCTGGTGGTGTCCTCATCCCAGAGCGTCAGCAAAGCGGTGCCGTCATCGCCCAGCTCTATACTGCCGCAGCAGTCGTACCAGGTATCCACGAACTCACCCGTGGAGTTTTCAATTATCCACCAGCCGTACCAGTCGCCGCTCCACAGCTGCTGATAGGCGGGGTCATCTGTCTGTACTGGCTGGGCAGTCTCTTTCGCGGGCAGCGCATCATCTTCAACCTCGACTCCGTCCCTGACGAGGGTCATTACAACGCCGCTCTCCAACAAATCAAGTGTAAGAATGCCGTTTTTAAGTGTGCCATAGGATTTTTCTCCGTCGGTATCCATGGTGAAATCCGTGCCGTTCAGCTCCCATTTTATAGCGCCGCCCTGACCGTCTATGAATATTTTGCCCCTTCCGCCGTTTTTAAGCTCCATCGTCACGCCCGCCGGATATGACTCCGTCGGGTCCATCTCGATTCCAAGCATCTGGACTTTCGTGCAGGTATAGAGCCCCACATTGGGATCGGCCTCCGCGCCGCAGGCGCAGATAGTCAGAGACAACACCGCGGCAAAAAATACAGCAAGGATTTTTGTCGTTTTCTTCATACTCTTTTCTCTGCCTTTCCTAATATTTCGGTTCCAAGGTACATGGTGCCCGGTCGGGTTCATATGCAAAACTGTTCTGCCTTCAGACTATGTCCCCGGCGTCAAACGGGTCGCCGCACTCAGGACAGAATTTGGGCGGGTGCTTGGGGTCGGCAGGCTCCCAGCCGCATTTATCGCACTTGTACTGCGGCACGCCCGCCGGTTTTTTTGCACCGCATTCGGCACAGAATTTACCTTTATTAACCGCACCGCAGGCACAGGTCCAGCTGTTGGCAGGCGCCGTCTCCGGCTTCTTCGCACCGCATTCAGGGCAGAATTTACCGCTGGCGGCAGCGCCGCAGCTTGGGCAGGTCCAGCCGCCGTCAGTCTGCGCAGGTGCCGCCGGAGCGGCCTGCTGAGTCTGGCTTCCCATCTGATAGAGATTCTGCGCGTTCATGCCTCCGGCGTTCCCGGCCATATTCATGCCCATAAAAGCCATAGCGCTGCCCGCGCTCTGGTTTGACGCCGCAGACTGCATGGCCGCTGCCTGTGCGCCCACCAAGTGCGCCGCAGCCATAGTGGGGTTGCGAAACGCCGCGTTGCGCTGGAGTTCCTTTATCATCTGCTCGTCTTCCTCGCTGGCCTTTACACTGGAGACGCCGAAGGAGACGATCTCAATACCTCTCAGATCCCGCCACTTGGCAGAGAGCACGTCGTTAAGCGCGTCGGCCAACTCCATGGTGTGGCCAGGCAGGGAGGAATAGCGGATGCCCATATCCGAGATGCGGGCAAAGGCCGGCTGGAGCGCAGTCAAAAGCTCGGTCTTGAGCTGACTGTCCAGATTATCACTTGTATAGGCGGCGCTCACATTGCCGCAGATATTTGTGTAAAACAGCAAAGGGTTTGATATCCTGTAGCTGTACTCGCCAAAGCAGCGAATGGCTATGTCCATATCCAGCCCCACATTTGTGTCCACCACTCTGAAGGGCACCGGTGATGGGGTGCCGTATTTGTTGCCGACCAACTCCTTGGTGTTGAAATAATATACCCGCTGGTCTTTGGGCGCCTCGCCGCCGAAGGTGAACCGCTTGCCTATGTTTTTAAAAACCTGGCCTATGCTCTCCCCCAAGTTTCCGGAGAAGACAGAGGGCTCTGTGGAGGCATCATAAGTATATTCGCCCGGCTCCGCGCACACATCTACGATCTTGCCCTGATCCACAATCAGCATACACTGCCCGTCCGCCACGGCAACAATGGAGCCGTTTGTAATAATATTGTCGCTGCCCTTTGTGTTGGCCGAACGGCCGGAGACCCGTTTCTGTCCCTTAGTTGCCAAAACATTCGTCGGCAGCGCCTCACAGTAAAAGTATTCCTTCCACTGGTCGGCAAGCACTCCGCCGGCTGCGCCCGTTATCGCTTTAATTAGTCCCATGATTATTCTCCTTTCAAGAATATCCCTGTGTTGTCTTCTCGTGCCCGCCTGAGTCGGCAGGCTCCGATGCTTTTTTCTTCAATGGCATCCCATTGCTTTCGATTTACAGTATAACAGAGACCTGTGCAAAAAATCTACCACAAAAGTTAAATAATGGTTTAATACTCTAATAGAATAATAACAATTTGTCATTTCAAAAAACAGCTGAAGAAAAAAGGCTTACATCTGTCCCTGATATCCTTCCGCTTTTCAGTCTCAAAATGACACGCTTATTTTATTTTCTGCCCGCCTTCAGCGTGTGGGCGAATTTTTTCCAGGCGCCCTTTTTGCGGTTTACCACATTCAGCATGGCGTATACCTGGGCGTCTGACAAAATACCCGACATACGGCCAAGATTTCTGTACGGCATGTTCATTATAAACGCCATCCAGTTGGCCTTATCCCGGCGGCCCACGGCGGTCATGCCCCGGCAATACAGATCCAGCGCCAGATAAATGAGGCGGCCAAGCCCGCCGTCCAGATAGCGGCCCTGATACAGTGTGTCGTTAAAGCCAAGCGGTGCGCTCCTGTCCCAATGATCAGGCGGCAGTTCCCTACCCAGCAGGGCTTTAAAGCTCTCGTCAGGCATATTCTTCACATTAGCGGCATAATACGGCTCAAACTCTCTCCCCACATAGGGGTTTTTCACAGGCTCTGCATCCATGTGTATTTCCCGGCGCAGACGTATATCGGCGCTAGAGGCACCTACCAGTATCTCATAGTCTCCCGTCTCCACAACCCATGCGTTTTCCGCAATGCTCCATACAGCATAGCTCCTCTGGCCTAGCTTTATCACTACACGCTTTTCCTCGCCGGGCTGCAGATATGTACGGGCGAAGCCCTTTAACTCTTTTTCCGGGCTGAACATGCCCCCGGTATGGGCGGACACATACAGCTGCGATACCTCCGCGCCGGGCAGCTTACCTGTATTCTTCACTGTAAAGCTCACCGCATTGCCCTTGACAGCAATGTCGCTATACTCAAAGCTGGTATAGCTCAGGCCGTGGCCAAAGGGGTATTTAACAGGAACGCCGGCCGTGTCATAATAGCGGTAGCC
>CAYFSB010000064.1:0-818 GCA_964345655.1 uncultured Oscillospiraceae bacterium | reverse complement strand
CTCTGTATTCGCTTGTCGTCTCAGGACCCGGATACCAGGGTGCGGATGGCACATCCTCATAGCGCAGCGGCACGGTTTCCGCCAGCTTTCCGCTGGGGTTTGCCCGGCCTGTAAGAAGTCTGGCAATTGCGGTGGCTCCCGCCTGCCCGCCCATATACCCGTGCAGCACTGCCGGCACCTGAATATCCCAGTCCTTCTCAACCGCGCAGCCGCAGGAGAGCACTACCGCTATACTGCTGTTGACATCTGCGATACTCTCAAGCAGCCTGAGCTGATTGTCGGGCAGGCGCATATTTTCTCTGTCTGCGCCCTCGGCCTCACCGCCCTCGTCAAGCCCCAGAAACAGTAGCACCACATCGGCGCTTTTAGCCAGCTCTACAGCCTGTTTCAGCAGACGGCGGCTCTGATCTCCGGCCCGGCAAAAGCCTTCGGCATAGCCCTTTATTTTTACGCCCTCCGCTTTCAGCGCGTCAAAGGCGTTATCGAGTCTGGTTGGATTGATAAGGGAACTGCCTGTGCCCTGGTATCTGGGAGTTTTGGCAAAGCCGCCGATGACGGCCACGCTCCGCTTCCGGTCCAGCGGTAAAAAGTTCCCCTCATTTTTAAGCAGCACAGCGGTCTCTTCGGCGGCTTTTGCGGCAAAGGCGTGGTGTTCATCCCTGTCATAGCTCTTATCCTTAAGGGCTGGTTTGGTCGAAAATACCATGTCCAGCAGCTTATCCACCTGCTCGTCCAGGATCCCATCATCCAATATTCCCTCACGAACGGCCCGGACTATCTGCCTGTCGGTCTCCCCGGAGGAGTTGGGCATTTCAAGT
>CAYFSB010000063.1:0-8328 GCA_964345655.1 uncultured Oscillospiraceae bacterium | reverse complement strand
ACCCCAATCGTTATTTACAGTATAACATACTGTCTAACAATTGGGGTGCAGTTCAAAGCTCACGCAAAGGATGACATTTTTTGATTTATCACGGAGCTTTCAGGTCTGTTTTCCTTTAACAATATAGTTTAACCGCATAATGAGGTTGAGCGCACGGCGGTGCTTATGAATAATGAGGAAAAGCAGCAGTCGGTACTTCGCGCTCATGCCTTTGATGCGGGGGTTTCGCCGGTAGTCTGGAAATCTTGCCAGAAAGTATTCCAGAAGACGGTCCTGAACAGGACTGTTCATGTCCTGCAAATTTACTCTGACAGTGGAGCATATAAGCTCGTGAAAAGCCGTCATGTATTCAAGCTCCGCCCGATATCGGTCGTACTGTCCCATGGCCGTGTAATAGTCCAGCAGACTGTCTACGGCTGTGAGCATCTCAAGGTTTCGCTCTATGCTTTTGGAATTCGTTATGGAGCCTGGCCGCATTAGATACACATACCAGGGCCTTGGCGCGGCGTATATTTTTTCGGTGTGCAGGTAAAGCTTCGGCACGGTGCAAAGATCCTCAAACCACATGCGGTCTTGAAAGACTATGCCGCTGTCGGTAAAAAGGCTGTGCCGCCATATCTTGTTGCAGGCATTGGGCGGGTCGGAAAGCAGCTGGGGATAATCGGACAGAGAGAATGTGCCGCTGTGTGTACAGCCGCTGGTATATTTGAGCTGACGCCCCCGCTCATCTACTGTCACAAAATCAAAAATGCAGATGTCGAAATCAAGCTCAAGGGTTTCGAAAATCTCCGGCAGGGCGTTTTCCGCAAGGGAATCGTCGCTGTCCAAAAACATGATAAAGCTGCCGGAGGCAGCGCTTATGCCGGTATTCCGGGCGTGACCCAGCCCGCCGTTGGGCGTGGATATCAGCTTTATAAGCGTCGGGTATTTTGCCGCGTATTCCTGGGCGATGCCGGGAGACGAATCCGTGGAGCCGTCGTTTACCACAATGACCTCATAATCACCGGCGCCGGGACATATAACGGAGTCCAGACATTTGCGCAGGTATTTTTCCACATTATATACAGGTATAATAATACTCAGCTTCATACAGGCAGAATCCTTCCATATCATATGCGCTTATAGTACCACACCAGCGGCGAGGCTTTCAAGTGTAAAAAAACAGTTGCTTCAAATGGCAGATAAGGTGTATAATAATCTGAATTCTTCTGTATCTGATTGGAGAAAGCTATGAGCAGAGAGAAAAACAGCCGGGAGGAAGACGAGATTTCTTCCGAGCTTCTGGGCAGACGCGATATGTATGACTGGATACAGTGCCTTATAACGGCGCTGATAATCTGCGTTGTATTATTTGTGTTCTTTATAAGAATAATTGATGTGAACGGGACGTCTATGAATCCTACGCTGAATAACGGCGATAAGATACTGGTTTCGGATCTGCTGTATTCTCCCAAGGCGGGTGATATTGTGGTCTTTAAGAGCGACACCTATGACCCGGACAAGGCGCTGGTAAAGCGTATCATTGCCACCGAGGGTCAGGAGATCAATATCGACTTTGACAAGGGCATAGTATATGTTGACGGCGAGATCCTGCAAGAGGACTATATCAAAGAACTCACTACTATCAAGCTGGACTTTATCGGCCCCAAGACAGTGCCTGAAGGCTGCGTGTTTGTGATGGGGGATAACCGCAACATGTCCACAGACAGCCGGAAAAACGAGATAGGCATGGTGGATGAGCGGCTGATTCTGGGAAGGGTGTATATGGTCATCTTCCCGCTGAATAATCTGGGATGGGTGAGCTGATGGAGAAAAACGGCCCGGAGAAAATGTATATCCAGTGGTTTCCCGGACACATGACCAAGGCCCAGCGGATGATAGAGGAAAACATCAAAATGGTGGACGCGGTCTGTGAGATCCTGGATGCGCGCATTCCCCGCTCCAGCCGCAACCCTGATATCGACAGACTGGCTGCCGGAAAACCCAGACTGATAATTCTAAACCGCATCGACCTTGCCGACGTGCAGATAACCGCCCGCTGGAGGCAGTATTATGAGGCACAGGGTCTGGCCGTGCTGGAGACGGACGCGAAAAGCGGCAAAGGCATAAACGGCTTTGCCCCGGCTATCCGAAAACTTTTGAGCGAAAAGCTGAAGAGCTATGAGGCCAGAGGACAGGTGGGGAGACCGCTGCGGGTGATGATCCTCGGCATACCCAATGTGGGCAAGTCCACATTTATAAATAAAGTTGCCGGACGCAAGGCCGCCATAGCAGGAGATAAGCCGGGGGTGACGCGGGGCAGGCAGTGGATAAATATCGACGCGGGCCTGGACCTGCTGGACACGCCGGGCATACTATGGCCCAGATTTGACAGCCAGGAGGTGGGGGAGATGCTGGCCATCACCAACGCCATCAAAGCTGACGTGCTGGATAAGGAGACCCTCGCCGCCAATTTTATGCTGAGGCTGCGCGGCATGTATCCACAGGCTATCGTTGAACGCTATAAGTTTCAGCCGTCTCAGGAGGCCAACGGTTTTGAACTGCTGGAGGAGGCGGCAAAAAAGCGGGGCTTCTTAGTGTCCCGCGGCGAGTACGACATTGAGCGCATGGCCAACACCCTTTTGAGCGAGTATCATGAGGGCAAGCTTGGACGCCTGACGCTGGAGGCTCCTGATGCCTGATTTGTGGACAGTGGAAAACGAGATATATGACCTGGGCTATACGGCAGTCTGCGGTGTGGACGAGGCCGGACGTGGCCCGCTGGCAGGGCCGGTGTACGCCGCCGCCGTCATGCTGCCCAGAGGCCTTGAGATAGACGGGCTGAATGACTCAAAAAAGCTCAGCGCAAAAAAACGCGAGGAGCTGTTTCCGGTGATATGTGAAAAGGCGCTGTGCTGGGCTGTCGCTGCCGCGCAGGTGGAGGAAATAGAGGCGCTGAATATTTTAAACGCAACATTTCTGGCCATGAACAGGGCCATGGAAAAGCTGGGTGTCAAACCTGAGCTGGCCCTTATAGACGGCAACAGAAACAGCGGAATTGTTATGCCCAGCCGCTGCGTGATAAAGGGAGACTCAAGCTGTGCCGATATCGCGGCGGCCTCGGTGCTGGCAAAGGTCAGCCGGGACAGATATATGCGAAAGCTGGCTGAGATCTATCCCCAGTATCATTTTGAGCAGCACATGGGATATGGTACAAAGCTGCACTATGAGGCTCTGCGGGAATATGGCCCATCACCGGTCCATCGCATGAGCTTTCTGAAAAGACTGCACTGATGGACAGCCGGATGCTTGGCCGCTGGGGCGAGGAACAGGCGGCAAAATACCTGCGGCGCAGAGGCTACGCCATATTGGGCATGAACTACCGCTGCCGCATGGGAGAGATAGACATTATCGCAAAAAAGCACGGCTTCCTTGTCTTCGCAGAGGTGAAGCTGAGAAAAAACGCCGACTATGTACAGGCGCGGGAGTATGTGACCTACGCAAAACAGCAGCGCATTATTTCGGCGGCCCAGCACTGGCTGCTTGAAAATGAGACGCAGCTGCAGCCAAGGTTTGATGTGATAGAGATCTACGCGCCGGAGGGCGCCGGGGGCAGAGTCCGCATTGAGCAGGTGGAGAATGCCTTTGAATAAGAGATATGTATTTCCGGACGGATGACCGTCCGGAAAAATGCTTAGCAGGTGCCGCGGGGGCAGAAGGTTGAACAGTAGGTTTCGCCCTTGGTGACGGCCTTGTCGTTCTCAATGCTTATTTTCGCGGCGCAGCACTTGCAGTCGATGGTGTTGTATTTGCAGCCGGTAACATCGCAGCAAATACCGGGATTGATATCCCTGCATTTCTTATCGCTCATTTCAACGCCTCCATTCTTATTGTGTCCGCAATTATTATTTGTTTTTTATATGCCTTTATTTGGAGGAAGCTTTGCTGATATGGCGCTTTATGCGATAGGTGATCTGCATTTGTCCCATTCATCGGGAAAACCCATGGATGTTTTTGGCGACAATTGGACAGGTCACGCTGAAAAAATTAAAAATGGATTTTCCACGCTGAATGATGACGACATATGCGTGCTCTGCGGAGATCTGAGCTGGGGCATTGACATTGAGGAGGCGAAAGAGGATTTTCTCTTTGTAAACAGCCTGCCGGGAAAAAAGATCGTTCTCAAGGGCAACCACGATTACTGGTGGAGCACTGCCACGAAAACTAAAATTTTTTTCCGGGAAAACGGGATCGACAGCATCGACGTGCTTTTCAACAACTCCTTTGAGTACGGCCAGTATGCCATCTGCGGCACGCGGGGCTGGTTTTATGAAGAGGAGAAGAGTCCTGAGCACGACGGGAAGATAATGCGCCGGGAGGTAATGCGGCTTGAGGCGTCCCTGCGTGCGGCAGGGGACAAAAAGAAGCTCGTTTTTTTGCATTACCCGCCGATATATCAGAAATACCGCTGCCCGGAGATACTTGAACTGCTGAAAAAATATGAAGTTCGCCTGTGCTGCTACGGACATATCCACGGCAAGGGCTGCGCCTATGCGCTCAATGGCTGGTATGACGGCACAGAGTATAAACTGGTATCGGCGGATTTTCTGAATTTCACACCCCAAAAGCTGCAATATGATGAGTTTGTTTAATATTTTTTCATTGATTTTACGCCGAATATCTGCTATCATGTCCAAGTGCATGTTACCCACATATATAGGAGGAAAGCAACGATGATTGTTAAGAACGTAGAGAAGAAAGAAAACAACACTGCCGAATTTCAGGTGGAGACCGATGCGGCGGAATTTGAGTCCGCTGTAAACAGCGCCTATCTGAAAAACAAGAGCAATATATATATCCCCGGTTTCCGCAAAGGCAAGGCTCCTCGTACCGTCGTTGAGGGCATGTATGGCGCGGAGGTGTTCTATCAGGACGCCATGGACGAGCTGGCCCCCAAAGCCTTTGAATTTGGCGTGGTTGAGTCCGGGCTTAAAATAGTCGGTTCTCCCTCCATCACTGATGTGAATGTGAGCGAGGAGCGCACAGTCGCCTATACTTTCTCCGTATTCCTCTATCCTGAGGTGCAGCTTGGCCAGTACAAGGGCCTTGAGGCCGCGAAGGAGCAGACTCAGGTCATCGACGACGAGGTGGACAAGGAGATCCAGGGCACCCGCAGACAGAATGCCCGCATGCTTTCTGTTGAAGACAGAGGCGCGCAGCTGGGCGACACTGTGAATATAGACTTTGACGGATATCTCAACGGCGAGCGTTTTGAGGGCGGCAAGGCCGAGGAATACAGCCTTGAGCTGGGCTCTCATTCCTTCGTCCCCGGCTTCGAGGAGCAGATAGTAGGCATGAAGACCGGCGAGGAGAAGGATCTGGATATCACCTTCCCTGAAAATTATGCCGAGCATCTGGCCGGCAAGGCTGTTGTCTTCAAGGTAAAGCTCAACGGCATTACTTTCCCTGAACTGCCTGAGCTGGACGACGAGTTTGCCAAGGACGTGTCCGAGTTTGACACTTTTGCTGAATACACAGCCGATGTGCGCGCAAAGCTCCAGACCCGCTATGATGAGCAGGCGGACTCCAAGTTCCGTTCCGACATCATAAGAATGGCCTGCGACAATATGACCGTGGCCGTCCCCGCCGTGATGATAGACGAGAAGGCGGAGGAGATCATCCGCAATTATGCCGCAAACTTCGGCATGTCCGACCGCAATATGTCCCTTGACAAGCTCAAGGAGATGATGGGTGTGGACGAGAACGTCATGAACACCAGCATCCGTCCCCCCGCAGAGTTCCAGGTGAAGAACGAGCTGCTGCTGGACGCTGTTGTTGAGGCGGAGAATATAGAGGTCTCTGAGGAAGAGGCAGAAGAGTACCTGAAGAAAGTGGCGGAGAGCATCAACGCAAAGCCTGAGGATGTAAAGCAGTACTTTGGCCTTGACTTTATCGCTGCCGAGCATAAGAAAGAGAAAGCAACCAACCTCATTCTTGAAAGCGCAATTGTCACAGCGGCTCCGGCTGAGGAGAAGGCTGAATAATTATCCGGGAATAAGGATATGCTCTCTTGGATACTGATTTTTTAAAAGGAGAGTTTGATAAAATGAGTTTAGTACCCTATGTAGTTGAACAGACCAGCCGCGGCGAGCGCTCATACGACATCTTTTCCAGACTTTTAAATGACCGTATAGTCATGCTTTCTGAGGAAGTAAACGACACTACCGCAAGTCTTATTGTGGCACAGCTTCTGTATCTTGAGGCTCAGGACCCCGACAAGGACATACAGTTTTATATCAACAGCCCCGGCGGAAGCGTTACATCGGGCCTCGCGATATACGACACCATGCAGTACATCAAGCCTGATGTGTCCACCATCTGCATTTCTGCTGTCCTCAGGGGCAAAGGGCAAGCGTCTGGCGCTGCCCAATGCGGAGATAATGATACATCAGCCCTCCGGCGGCAGCCAGGGCCAGTGCACCGATATCCAGATCCAGGCCGAGCAGATACTCAAAATAAAGAAAAAGCTCAATGCGATCCTGGCGGAGAACACCGGAAAGACCTTGGAGATAATTGAGCAGGATTGTGAGCGTGACCACTTTATGACTGCGGAGGAAGCGCAGGCCTACGGCCTCGTGGACAAGGTCATTTATAAACGCTGACATTTTGACTTGTCATGGGGGAACGAGAGTTCCCCCATAGTTTTAAGGGTCAGATTGGGGGAGAGAAAACATGGCGAAGAATGAAGAGAGAAGGAGCATCAGGTGCTCTTTTTGCGGGAAACCGCAGTCATTGGTAAACCGCCTCATAGCCGGAAACGGCAGCTATATATGTGATGAATGTGTCCGTATGTGTATGACGATTGTAGACGACGGCGCCGAACAGGCGAATATTGACGGCTACGACGGTTTGCCGCTGGTATTTGAAAAGCTGCCGAAGCCTATGCAGATAAAGGCAAATCTGGACGAGTATGTCATTGGCCAGGAACGGGCCAAGATTGTGCTGTCAGTGGCGGTATATAACCACTATAAGCGCATACTCCACGGCGGCAAGGACGATGTGGAGCTGCAAAAGAGCAACATTCTGCTCATAGGTCCCACAGGCAGCGGCAAAACGCTGTTTGCCCAGACCATGGCTAAAATGCTGGACGTACCCTTTGCCATAGCCGATGCCACCACACTTACAGAGGCGGGCTATGTCGGCGAAGACGTGGAAAATGTAATACTTAAGCTTCTGCAGGCGGCAGATTTCGATGTAGAGAGGGCCCAGCGCGGCATTATATATATTGATGAGATAGACAAGATCGCCCGCAAGAGCGAGAATACCTCAATAACAAGGGATGTGTCCGGCGAGGGCGTGCAGCAGGCGCTGTTGAAGCTGCTGGAGGGGACCATTGCAAACGTACCGCCTCAGGGCGGGCGCAAGCATCCTCATCAGGAGTTTATCCATGTGGACACCACAAACATCCTTTTCATATGCGGCGGTGCTTTTGATGGTCTGGACAAGATAATAGAGAAGCGCACCAACAAGAAAACCATGGGATTTGGCGCGGATATAACCAGCAATACCGAGAGGGATGTTGGGGAGATACTCGCCAATGTGCAGCAGCATGACCTGCTGAAGTTCGGCATTATTCCGGAGCTTATAGGCAGACTGCCGGTGATAGCGTCGCTGGATTCTCTCAAGCGCGAGGATCTGGTGCGCATACTTACAGAGCCGAAAAATTCCATGGCAAAGCAGTATAAGACGCTTTTGTCCTACGACGGGGTGGAGCTGGAGTATGAGCCGGACGCTCTTGAGGCCGTGGCAGACAAGGCAATTAATATGAAGATCGGCGCGAGAGGGCTGAGGAGTGTTATGGAGGGCGTCATGACGGACATCATGTACACCATCCCCTCCGACCCAAGCGTTAGTAAGGTCATAGTTACCGCTGACAGCGTAAAAAACGGGACCAGCCCGCTTGTAAAGCATTAACCGATAAGGTGTGTCGCATGAACTCCGGAAAGGAGAGAGAATATGCCAGAATTTAAAAATGAATTGATTACAATACCTATGCTTGCTCTGCGCGGCCTGAGCGTTTTCCCCGGTATGCTCATGACCTTCGATGTGGAGCGCCCCGCTTCGGTCGCGGCTCTGGATATGGCCGTAAAAGCTGACCAGATGATCTTCCTGGCTACCCAGAAGGATCTGACCGCAGATATGCCGGAGGAGAAGGACATCTACCATGTGGGCACAGTCTGCCGGATACGCCAGCAGCTGAGACAGCCCCACGGCAGTATATGCCGCGTTATGGTGGAGGGGATATACCGGGCCCAGGCCGAGAGCATAAAGGCTGACGCAAAGGTCTAT
>CAYFSB010000062.1:0-8360 GCA_964345655.1 uncultured Oscillospiraceae bacterium | reverse complement strand
GAGGCTCTTCTCAATCAGGAGAACGCTTCTGCCGAAGACAAGGTCGACCTGTTCCTTGCTGAGGCCGACTACATCCAGAAGTATACCGAGTCTCCCGTCACGCAGGACGTCACCGCCCTCGGCGTGACCGATTTCTCCAGCACCTATGCATATACCGTGCAGGCTGCGTCTGATGCTTCCGGCGTCGTTAAGGGCGTATCCTTCCAGTGCTGCCCGGCGGCTCTGATTTACCGCCGCTCCATCGCCAAGGACGTTCTTGGCACTGACGATCCCGCCGAGGTTCAGGCCGCTCTGGACTCCTGGGAAAAGTTTGACGCTGTCGCTGCAGACGCAAAGGCAAAGGGCTATATGATGACCGCCTCCGAATCTGCGACCTACCGCGTGTTCTCCAACAACGTCACCTCCCCCTGGGTCGACGAGAACAACAAACTCAAGTTTGACTCCCAGATAGAGGCATGGATGGCCCAGGCCGAGGAATTCTCTGCCAACGGCTATACTCAGGACTGCGACATCTGGTCTGATGAGTGCACTGCACAGATGTTTAACGACGGCAAGGCAATGTGCTACTTTGGACCCGCATGGTACTTCAACTTCTCCATGGGCAACGCTCAGGATGCAGAAAAGGGCTGCTCCGGCGACTGGGCTATCTGCCAGGGTCCTCAGGCTCACTTCTGGGGCGGCACATGGCTGCTGGCTGCTTCCGGCTCCGATAACCCCACAATGGTTGCCGACATCATGAACACCTTTATCAATGACGAGGACGTCTGCTCCAAGCTCGTTGAAAACGAGGCTCAGTTCAGCAACAATCAGGCTGTCAATGCCAAGTACGCTGAGGATGCAAGCTTCGGCAACGACTTCCTTGGCGGACAGAACGACATCGCTCTCTTTGTAGAGCTGGCAAAGAACATAAAGTTTGAAAACCAGACCATATATGATCAGCTCCTCAACGAGGGTCTGCAGGCCAACTGGAGAGAGTACTGCAAGGGCACCGTCACCAAGGAAGAAGCTCTCAGCAACTTCTATAAGTACGTCAACGAGAAGTACCCCACCATCGTCACTCCCTGACCTGGTCTGATACAGAACGGTCTAATCGACCACATTCAAAATCTGAGGCAGGGCAAAAGCCTTGCCTCAGATTGAAATATTTTTTGCCCGGCTCCGGTTCAGAGAGCATTATTATACATTATAATAATGCTCTGTGAAGCAGCACCGAAAATATATAACAGGAGGCTCCCCATGAGAAAGCAAGATCAAATGGTTGTACGGCATAAGGGCATAAGCTACGCGAAATGGGGCTACATCTTTATTGCGCCGTTTTTTCTGGCATATGCGTTGTTTACCTTTGTGCCGCAGCTGCTTACCATCTATAACAGCTTTTTTGAGAATTACCGCGAGGGTTTGTCGCAGGTGGGGCCAAACTTTGTCGGCCTTCAGAATTACATAAAGCTCTTTACCCCCGACAGCAACGGCACTATAGATATTTTGAAATATGCCGGGAACACCGTAATACTGTGGATCTGCGGGGCGGTGCCCCAGCTCATTGTGGCGCTGCTGCTGGCCATCTTTTTTACAAGCTACAGACTGCGCATCAGAGGGCAGCAGTTTTTCAAAACCGTCATCTATATGCCAAACCTTATTATGGCATCCGCATTTTCAATGCTGTTTTTCACCCTGTTTTCCAATGTGGGGCCCGTCAATCAGCTGATCGTACAGTTTGGCCTGTCAGACACTGTCATAGACTTCTTTTCCACCACCGTCTCCGTAAGGGCGCTGATATGCCTGATGAACTTTCTGATGTGGTTCGGCAATACCACGATTTTGCTTATGGCCGGAATTATGGGTATTGACCAGAGCCTGTTTGAGGCGGCCAATATCGACGGAGCGAATTCGCTGCACGTCTTTTTCAAGGTGACTTTGCCGCTGTTAATGCCGATTCTGGTATACACCGTTATTACGGCGCTTATCGGTGGCCTGCAGATGTTTGATGTACCGCAGGTGCTCACAAACGGACTCGGTACGCCGAACCGCACCTCCACGACCCTTGTGATGTATCTGAACAATTATCTGAAGACCAGCAAGAACTATGGCATGTCCGGTGCAATTTCAGTGATCATCTTTATTATAACCGGTTTTCTTAGTCTGGTAGTATACCGCTCGCTGTCAAAGCAGGATAAATAAGGGGGATGGCAAAATGAATAAACGTATATCTTCAGACAGCCGCAAGGCCAAAGCCATGCTCACTGCCAGCCGTGTAGTGGTGTACACCATTCTCATCTTTTTGTCTGTTCTCTGCCTCTTCTCTTTCTATATGCTTATCATCAACTCGACCCGCTCAAACGCCGACCTTCAGGGCGGCTTCAGGCTTTTGCCCAGAGGCAATTTTATTAACAACCTGAAAAACGCCTGGACGGACTCCTCTATCAACATCCCCCGGGGAATGCTCAACAGCTTTGTCGTGGCCTCGCTTACGGCCCTTTTGACCACATACTTCTCGGCTCTGACCGCCTATGGCCTCTATGCCTATGATTTCAAGCTTAAAAAGCTTGCGTTTACTTTCATTATGGCTATCATGGTCATTCCAAAGCAGGTTTCCGCCGTGGGCTTTGTGCAGCTGTGCTATAAGTTTCATCTCACGAACAGCTATCTTCCGCTGATTCTGCCCGGCATTGCGGCCCCAATCGTGTTCTTCTATATGAAACAGTACATGGAGAGTGTGCTGCCTATGGAGCTGGTGGACGCGGCCCGGGTGGACGGATCGGGTGAGTTTTTCACCTTTAACCGTATTGTACTGCCTTTACTTAAACCGGCAGTCGCCGTACAGCTCATCTTTACATTTGTGGAATCCTGGAACAATTACTTCCTCCCCGCCCTGCTGCTGGATAAGGCGGAGATGAAGACCGTGCCGATCATGATAGCCCAGCTGCGCGCCGCGGACTACTCCAAGTTTGATATGGGCAAGGTGTACATGTTCATTCTGCTGGCAATACTGCCGGTGATTATAGTTTACATCTTCCTGTCCAAATCCATCATTAAGGGCGTCACCGCTGGTTCCGTCAAGGGCTGATAATATCCGTCATTTTTCTTTTCTCTTTTTTCTTTGTCCCGGCTCCCGCCTTCAAAAACAGGCGGGAGCTTTTATTCGGAACATTTGGCCGCGGGCGGCGTCCAAAATTACAGACGGCGCTCAATTTGCGGCGAATGCAATTTTAATATATCTTCACTTTTATTTTTCCTGTTCATGCAGTATAATGAATTCAGTTCCAAAAGAAGGGGGCCTGATGTGTGAAAAAATCGGTCAAGATTCTTCTCACGGTTTTGTGTGTTCTGTTCGTATGTATATTCGCATTCAGTGGGTATAAGCTATACTCCATAATGCACGAGTATAAGGTGGCGGAGAAAATGTACGACGGCCTGAGCGGCCAATACGTCACCACCAATAATAAAGAAACCAATGCAGAGACCGACCCTCTGACTAATGAGGAAAAGTCACCTATCTCCGTGGATTTTGACACCCTGCGCCAGCAAAACGAGGATATAGCCGGGTGGCTGTACAGCGCGGAGACCGCTATAAACTATCCTGTGGTAATGCCTGAGGATAACTTCTATTATCTTCACCGGTTTATTGACGGCAGCTACAACGTAGGCGGCACGCTCTTCATTGACTGCCTGTGTGAGGGTGATTTTTCTGGTACAAATACGGTTATCTACGGGCACAATATGAACGACGGCTCAATGTTCGCGTCCATCCGTGAATACCGGACGCAGGAATACTATGACGCGCATCCCAAAATGTATCTGAACACGCCGGAGCAGAACTACAGAATAGAGATTTTTGCCGGTTATGTGACGGACGCTGACTCAGATACATACTCCATAAGCTTTCCTAATGCCGCCTCATATCTTGAGTTTCTGGACAAAATGCACTCCCAGTCCGACTTTGAGAGCGACGTAGAGCTGGGGGTGGATGACAGGATAATCACGCTGTCCACCTGCTCTTATGAGTTTTCAGACGCGCGATATGTCCTTCAGGGCAAGCTCGTTCCTATTAACTGACCCAATAGTGGCCGCCCTGTGGTCATTACAGGGCGGATTTTTCCCGGATGCAAAAGATATTATGAAATCTTAAGGATTATTTTGATATTTCCCGCTTGCTTTTTTCCATACTATTTAATATAATGTCCGTGAGATAAGTTACAAAGTGGTGAAATTTTATTACAACCCGTTTTCTGAGCTATGACGGCTCATTCAAATATTTATAAAACATTTCTTTTGAGGTGAACAAATATGAAGAAGAATTTTAAATCCATGCTTTGCTTCCTGTTTGCGCTGGTGTTTGTACTCCAGTTTGCAGGAGCAATGCCCACCACCGCCAGCGCTGATGGTCTGGCTGAGACAGCGACAGTCAGCTATCAGGTCTGGGCTGTAAAAGATACCGACACCGACAGCACTAAAATTACAGACGACCAGACTTTAGTGCTCGGTGAAGGAAAAACTGTAAAGGTAGATTTCGGCGAGGATGTAACAAGCCCCACCTTGGCTTCCTTGCGTTCAAACGGTTTTTCAATAACTCCTCCGGACGGATATTTCGTTGAGTCTATCTTTATCGTTGCCGGTGGCAGCAAAGTTGCTGAGGACGCAAAGAGCCTCACTCAGCTTGCCGCCGCGGCGTTAGACAGCACTGCCGTAACATTTGACAAGGCGATATTCGCGGCGGACTATACCAACGATGACTTTGATTCCGCGATTATCCATGGAACCACAGGCGATACTCTTACCATTATAATAAATATCGGCAAGCTGACTGTCGTGGATAACACCACTTACTCTATTACCTATGCGCCCGGAACGCTTACCACGCTGTCCGACGCGCTTGTGGAAAATGGCAACGCTTTTTCTGTCAGTGCAGGGAGCTCCCATCCGGTCCTTTCCATACTGACGGCCCAGCGCGACAAGGTGGCCAAGGACAGCACCAAGGCCTTCGACGGATGGAAGCTGGTATACGGCAACGGGTCCAGTCTCAGCGTTGCTGCCGGTGACGCTGTTACCCCCTATGCTAATTGTGAAATAGTCGCCCAGTGGGCAGATGCCGTTGTGGTCACAGCAAAGGATCTGACAAAGCCATACGACGGCACCGCTCTTAAACCCGCATTGGACTCATATACCATAGTCGGCCTGCCTGAGGGCTATACCGCCGCTGTCACCCTCTCCGGCGAGATAACCAATTACTCCGATACAGCAGCAGTCAACAAGGTAGAATCCGTTGTTATAACCGATGCGGAGAGCAACACCGTTGAAACTTTCAAGGTCATCACCTTCAACGGCAGCCTTTCCATTACGAAAGCGCCTCTTACTATTACCGCCAAGGACCCCGTTGCCGGTACAGACGGCAGCTATGTCTCAAATGGTTACACCGCCTCTGCTCTTGTGGGCAGTGATGCCATAGACTCAGTCCAGTTGACCGTTGCCGCGAGCGATGGAAAATATATATCCACTCCCTCTGCGGCCGTTATCAAAAACGGCGAAACTGATGTGACCGCCAACTATAATATAAGCTATGTGGCCTCAGGCGCTGTCACTCCTCCCGCCGCTCCCATTGAGCTCACCATCAAGGCCAAGGCTCCCGTATATGATGAAACCGGCAAGACCTACAAAGAGAATGGCTATGATATTTCCAGCGGCACTCTGGCTGTCGGTGATACTATTAGCTCCGTCACCTACTTAGTGACAAACACCGATGGCAAATATTACTCCACCCCCACTGCGGCTGTTATCAAGAACGGCGAAACTGATGTGACCAACAAATACAAGCTTACCTTTACCGCTTCTGATCCCACCACTCCTCCGGTTGAGCGCGGTGCTATCACCATCAAGGCCAAGGACCGCACCGCCACTTACAACGGCACTCTCATCACCGCCAACGACTATGAGATCACCAGCGGCACCCTTGCCGACGGCGACAAGGTAGACAGCGTCACCTATGACGGCGGCTCCACCAATGCCACTTCCACTGCTGTGGACAGCAAGCCCACCGTGGTCATCAAGGACAGTGCCGGAAAAGTTGTCACTGATAGTTATAAGATCACCTATGCAGCCGGCAAGGTCACTGTAAACAAGTTCGATGTGACCATTACGGCAGCCTCTAAGGAGATGACCTACAGCGGATCGACCTTTGCTGCCACGGATGTTCAAAAAGCTACCCCCTCCGGAAAAGCC
The DNA here is from genome assembly GCA_964345655.1 of uncultured Oscillospiraceae bacterium. Lineage (GTDB taxonomy): Bacteria > Bacillota > Clostridia > Oscillospirales > Oscillospiraceae > Limivicinus. The sequence continues at coordinate 2,147 of CAYFSB010000062.1, read as the reverse complement.
AATTCTGGCGACGTGATCACCGCGGCCTTTGAGATTCGACAGAACGGCACAAAGGTCAGCTCTCCTACCGCTGTTGGAACCTATGCCAATGTTATCACCAAGGCAACCGTTAAGAATTCCACCGGCGATGATATTACTTCAAACTACAATATCAAGCTTGTAGACGGCACTCTGACAATTAAGGCCTCTGAAAAGGCTATTGCCCTCACCGTCACCGCGAAGTCCCAGTCCTGGACCTATGACGGCAGCGCCCATACCTGCACCGAGTACACTGTCACCGGCCTTGTAGGCGGCGACCAGATCAACAAGGTGACTTTTGACAGCGCCAGCACAATTACCAACGCCGGAACCAAGGACAACATCATCAAGTCGGTAGCCATAACCAACAACGGCACTGCGGTTGACAGCGCCAAGTACTCCATCACCTATGTGAAGGGCACTCTCACAGTCAACAAGTTCCCCCTGACTATTACCGCTGAATCCGCCAGCAAGACCTATGACGGCAAGGCTCTTGAGAACAAGAACGTCTCTGCCGGAAAGCTGGCAAACACCAACCACAAGCTGTCCGTAGAATACGGCGTATATGACAGCAAGGGCAACAAGATCCAGAACGGCGCCATTGAGCCGGGCACCTACACCAAGAAGATAACCAAGTACACCATTCTGGACGGCACCACCGATGTGACCGCAAACTACGATGTGAAGACCGTGGACGGCACCCTGACAATCAAGTCCAGCGACAAGAATAATTCCACCAGCCCCAAGACCGGTGATGACAACAACATCACCCTGTGGATAATTCTGCTGGCTGCCTCCGCAGTTCTGGTAGCGGCTGTGGTCATATATGTTGTCATCAAGAACAAGAAGAAGAAGGAAAACTCCGATGAGGAGATCGATTCCGGCGATGATAACGACGGCAGCAACGAATAAAGTATAAAGCTATAAAACAAGGAGCCCGGCGAAATTCGCCGGGCTCCTTGTTTGTCTTGTTACTGCATTTTTTCGCTGGCCTTTATTAAATGCTTAAGGCAGTACCTTTCGGTACTGCCTTGTTTTTGACATCAAATTAATAGAAGCGCTTGTTCTTGTTCTTGCGTGCTGCTTCGGACTTCTTGCGGCGCTTGACGCTGGGGCTCTGATAGTATTCTTTCTTTCTCAGATCGGCCAGGACGCCGGACTTTGCGCAGCTGCGTTTAAATCTCTTAAGAGCGTTGTCCAGAGACTCGTTTTCCTTGACGTAAATTTCAGACATTTATTTCCCTCCCTCCAAATACGCCTCACGGCGCTTCAAGGGCCAATGAATTGGCTTTTAACATTAGTATTATACCGGTTGGCGGGGCGCTTGTCAATAATCACTTTGAAGGCTTAAGAATTAAATTTATCAGTTTGTTCTTGACGATGATGGTCTTCACAAGCTGCATGCCCTCCATCTGGCGCTTTATCTTCTCCTCGGCGCAGGCGGTATCTACTACCAGCTTGTCATCCGCGTCGGCAGGGACGATAATGGTGGCTCTGAGCTTGCCGTTCACCTGTACGGCCATCTCATGCTCCGCGTCAAGGGTCTTCTCATGGTCATACACCGGCCAGGGCATCTGCATGGCCATCATGCCATACTTCCCGGCAAAGCCCTCCAGCTCCCACATCTCCTCTGTGATATGCGGCGCAAAAGGACTGAGCATCAGCAGAAGCTGCTCAAAATCACCCTTGGTGAGACCGTTTGAATAAAACTCGTTGACCAGCGTCATCAGCGCCGCTATTGCGGTGTTCATCTTAAGGCTGTCAATGTCCTCGGTGACTTTCTTTATGGTCTTGTGGATGGACGCCTCGTTCTTATGGGACACACGCGCGTCGTCCTCTACTATATCCATAAGGTTCCAGCAGCGGTCCAAAAAGCGCTTGGAGCCCTTCACCGCATCGTCAGACCAGACGGCAGTCTTTTCAAAGTCGCCGATAAACATGATGTAGACACGCATGGTGTCCGCGCCATAGGCCTTTACAACGTCGTCAGGATTCACAACGTTGCCCAGAGACTTGGACATCTTTACGGATGTGCGCAGCGCCTGATTGCTATATTTCTCGATAAGGGCCTGCTTCTCCTCCTCGGTATCCACGTTGCCAACGTAATGGGGATTTCTGCCCAGGATCAT
>CAYFSB010000061.1:0-8364 GCA_964345655.1 uncultured Oscillospiraceae bacterium | reverse complement strand
GTCTATGGTCTGCCCATAGGAGAACATGGCGTACATGGTCTCGTATATATCGTGGTTGAGCTTTATATAAAACTCATCCGCTTTCAGCTTTTCAAGGACCTCAGGCACGCACCTGGGGTCTATGAGCATGGAGCCCACGACGGCCTGCTCCGCTGGCGCGGAGTACGGCGTCTTCTTGCCCAGAAGCTCATCCATAGTCAAAACATTCCTTTCGTGGGGGCAGGCTATCCCCTTATCTGTCCTCGACCACCAGAACGTTTATGTTCCCGCTTATCTCATAGCCAAGCTTGGCCTTGACTGTGAAGCTGCCGAAGGTCTTTATGGGGTCTGCCTGGACTATCTTGTTTTTCTCGATCTCTATGTCAAACTGCTCTTTCAAAGCCTTGCTTATCTCCTGGGATGTGACGGCGCCGAAGAGCTTGCCGCCGCTGCCGGCCTTGGCGCGTATCGTGACCTGCACCCCGCCCAGCTTCTTTGCGTTCTCCTCCGCCAGCGCCTTCTCCTTGGCTATCTGGGCGGCCTTTGCCTTCTCCTTGAGCTTCATTGCGTTTATATTGTCGGCCGTGGCCTCGGTGGCCAGATTCCGGGGCAGCAGATAGTTTCTGCCGTAGCCGTCGGAGACCTCCTTCATCTCGCCCTTTTTGCCCTGTCCGCGCACATCTACATTGAAAATGACCTTCATATCATTTTTCTCCTTTCACTGTCTTTCAGCCCAGATATTCATCTATGGCTGCATATACCTTCTTCACCGCGTCCTGAAGCTTTACATCCTGAAACTGTACGGCAGCCGCGCTGCGGTTTCCGCCGCCGCCAAGCTTCTCCATGATTATCTGCACGTTCAGCTCCCCTATGGACCTGGCCGAGGCAAAGGCTCCGCCGTGTCCGTCGGGGGCAACAACTATTGAGGCATCCACACCTGAGATATTCAGCAGTTCATCCGCGGCCTGTGCGGCCACTATTCTGTCCTGTGCCTGCTCAGGCGCGGCGATCGCCACCTTCCTGTAGAGCTGCGCACTCTGCATTATCTTATATCTGGCGACCGTGTCCTCCATATCCGTCTGGAACATTTTCTTCACATCGGCCGTATCCGCCCCCGCCCGGCGCAGATACGCCGCCGCGTCGAAGGTGCGCTCGCCGGTTCTTATGGAAAAGCTCTTTGTATCCAGCACTATGCCCGCCAGCATGGCCTCCGCCTCGCAGCGCAGCACATTCGCCGGTTCCGCCACCTCCTGCAATATCTCCGTCACAAGTTCACAGACAGATGAGGCATAGGGTTCAATAAAGCCCAGGGCGGCATTGTGTATATATGTGGCCGCTACCCGGTGATGGTCAAGCACGGCGACCCGGTTGCAGACTGTCAACAGCGCGGACTCCTCTACCTGCTCCGGGCGGTTAGTATCCACGACCACCAGCAGCGCTCTCCCGTCTGCCCTGTTCAGCGCCTCCTGGGGCGTTATGAATATATCCTTATACTCGGCTTCCCTGCGCATACGCTCAATTAGCGGCTTTGCGGCGTTACGCTTCAGGTCGATGACGATGCTGGCCTTTATTCCGCATTTTCTGGCTATGCAGCACACGCCGACGGCCGCGCCCACACTGTCAAGGTCGGCAAATTTATGGCCCATGACAAGGACTCTGGACGAATCGCGCACAAGCTCGGCAAAGGTGTTGGCCATGACTCTGGATTTAACCTTTGTCCGCTTTTCCACCTCGAAGCCCCGGCCGCCGAAGAACTCAAAGCTCAGCCGGTTTTTCACCACCGCCTGGTCGCCGCCCCGGGACAGAGCCAGCTCTATCCCCATGTCCGCAAACTGCAAACCCTCGCCAAGGTTTGCCCCGTCCTCTCCAAGGCCGATGCTGATGGAGGCATCAATACCTGAGGGGCCCTCCACCTGGTGCAGCTCCTCGGTTATTTTGAACTTATTCTGCTTCATCTGGCCCACATCGCGCTTTTCAAAGATCACCAGATATCTGTCTCTGTCATAGCGGCGCATTATGCCGTGGTACTCATCGCACCACTGGCGAAGCCTGTCCTCCACCGCGTCGCGGATATCGTTTTTCACCCGGTCGGGCTGGTTTTTTATAAGCTCGTCCAGATTGTCTATAACCACGATGCCAGGCACGGGGCGGGAGTTTTCATATTCCAGCCGTATGTTATCATACTCTGTTACATCCACCCAATAGGTTATAGCCATAAACGCGCTGTTGTCCTCGGTCTTTTCCGCGCGGATTATGTTCCCGTGGAGCTGAAATTTTCTGCCGCCTATCTCAAGAAGAGCCGGGTACTGGCTCTTACCCTCCAGCAGCCACTTTCCGGAAAACTGCGGCACCATGTCCGCAATGCTGGCGTCAAGCCTTGTACCCGTGGAGCCGCACATATCAAAAAACATGTCGTTGCCCCAGATTATCCGTGAGTCGTCCATGCGAAATACCGCTATGGGCAGTGGGAAATTCATCAGGGTATTGTTTTTCGCGTTCTCCGTATCATATGTCACGGACTCGATGTACGCCGCAAGCTGCTTCTCCTTTTTGCGCCTTGTTACAAGCGTATATACGATCAGCAGAAGAATCACAGCGCCCTCGGCAGCCGCCAGATAATACATCCTCAAAAGCAGGGTTGCCGCGGCAAAAGCCACGAGGAAAAAAAGGTGCATCCCCACTCCCGGTTCCGCAAGCCGCTTAAGATTCTTATTTGATTTCATGGCCGCACTCCTTCCATGTTATCCAATCATTTTTTTATTATATCAAATTCAAATTCTCATTACAACAAATAATTTGCTCCCACAGGTCAATAATATCAATATGTCTTTACCGGGAGGTGCACAGTGAAAGCGGTGATAATGGCCGGAGGCGAGGGGAAGCGCCTGAAAAGCATTACGGGTCAGCTTCCGAAGCCCATGGTGCCCATGCTGGGCAGGCCCATGATGGAGCATATCATACTTCTGCTCAGGCAGCAGGGCTTTACCGATATATGCGCGGCGGTAAAATACCGGGCGGAGGATATAATAAATTGTTTTGGTGACGGGAGCAGGCTTGGTGTCAGGCTCCAGTACAGAGTGGAAGAAAAGGCGCTGGGCACGGCGGGGGGAGTAAAAAACTGCGCGGACTTCTATGGGGACGAGGATTTTCTTGTCATCAGCGGCGACGCTGCCTGCGATTTTGACCTGTCGGAGCTTATGCGCCGCCGCCGCGACAGCGGCGCGCCTGCGGCGCTGGCCCTGTACAGAAGTCCGGAGCCTCTGAGCTACGGGCTTGCCATCACGGACGAGGGCGGACTTGTGCGGGCGTTTATCGAAAAGCCCCGCTGGAGCAGAGTCGTGACAGACCTTGTAAACACCGGCATATACGCCCTGTCTCCCAGGGCCATGGATCTTGTGCCGGATAAGACGGAATTTGACTTTGCCAAAGGGCTGTTCCCGCTGTTGCTGCAGCGGGGCGAAAAGCTTTTGGGCACAGCCATGGACGGCTACTGGTGCGATGTGGGCACGCCCCTCTCCTATTACAAGTGCTGTGTGGACGCGCTGGAGGGTCGGCTCAAACTGGAGCTGCCTGAGGAATTTGCCTGCCGCCCGGAGCCGGACACCGACATGGCGGAAACGGCGGACGCCTGCCTGGACTGTCCCTGCCACAGCAGGGCGGAGCTTATGGGGGCTATGTCTCAGGCGATGCTTGAAATGGGCGCCGACTACTCCGACGGCATCCGTCTCCGGGGCGGACATTTCGACATGCACATCTCAGCGCTCAACTCCTCCTCCGCCATACGCATCTCCGTTTCGTCACAGGATACGGAATATGCAAAGGCTCTGGCCTTCTCCGCAACAGAGCTGGCGGAAGCCTTCGATTTATAATTGCCAAGTTCCCGCTTTAATAGTATAATAAGGTCACAGGCAGTGGAAGCGGGAACAAAGAACAAAAGGAGGTACCATCATGAATATTGAAAAAGCCATAAAGAACTTTGAGCTTCGTGGTTACACTGTTAAGCATTTTCCCACCGGAGCTGCGGCCGTGGAGTATATGGTGGAGCAGATAAAGGGCTGCACGGTAGGCATAGGCGGCTGCAAGACGGCGGAGCAGTTGGGTCTGTTTGAAAAACTCAGCGAGGCAAACTCCGTATACTGGCACTGGAAAGTGCCAGGACCGGAGACCATAGAGAAGGCCAACGCCGCCGACGTGTACATAAGCAGTGCCAACGCCATGACAGAAAACGGCGAGATACTGAATATTGACGGCCGGGGCAACAGGCTGGCCGGACAGGTCTATGGAAACAAGCGGCTGTATATCGTCGCCGGCACCAACAAGCTCTGCCCGGACTTTGATTCAGCACTGTATCGGGCGCGGAATGTGGCTGCGGTTCAAAACTGCAAGCGCTTTGAGAACAACAACCCCTGCAAAATTGACGACAAATGCCACGACTGCCGCATGGACAGCCGCATTTGCAGAGCCCTGCTGGTTATGTGGGCGCCCATGATGGGCATGACCACGGAAATAATCCTGATAGACGAAGAACTTGGAATGTGAGGCAGCAACCAAATGGTAAGACGCGAAAACGAGAGAACTGTAGACATTAAGAAGCTGTTCGACGGGAACGGCCAGGCACGGATGTGCCGTATTCTGGAAGACGCCGATGAGATGTACGGCAAGGGCCGTGTCTTCAGCCACGTGTACCTTGAAGAGGGCTGCGAGGTGGGCTGGCACATACACCACGGCGACGGCGAGACCTACTACATAATTAAAGGCAATGGCGAATACAGCAACAACGGTGAGCTTGTAAACGTCGGCCCCGGCGACGTGACCTTTGTGGACGACGGCGAGGGACACAGCCTGAAAAACACCGGCAAGGGCACGCTTGAGGCGATAGCCCTGATACTCTATAAATAAACGAAAAAACTGCGATTGGAAAAAATCCAATCGCAGTTTTTTTATATAACCCTTGTCTGTGTGTTCACACCGCGGTAAAGGTCAATATGACCTTGAACAGGTCTCCGTCCACTTTGAGCTCCATCTCGCCCTTTTGCAGCTGGACAAGACTTTTGGCTATGGACAGGCCCAGGCCGCTGCCCTCGGTATTGCGGGAGCCGTCGCCTCTCACAAAGCGCTCCATCAGCTCGTCGCCGCTGATATTCAGCTTGGATTTGGAGATATTTCTGAAAACCAGCAGCGCCTTGCCGCTGCTCTTTTCAAGGCTCAGATATACCCGTGTCCCCGGCTGGGCGTATTTGCAGACATTGCTCATGAGATTATCGAATATCCGCCACATATGCCGCCCGTCGGCCATCACCGTCACCGGCTTCTCCGGCTTTGTGAGCACCAGCTCTAGCCCCGCGTTTGTGAGCTTTTCGCCGTACTCCCCCGCCGTCTGGTCCAGCAGCACTCCCAGCTCGCAGCGCTCAAAATTCACGTTCAGATTGCCGGTGGAGGCTTTGGACGCCTCAATGAGATCGTCGATGAGCTTTTTGAGCCTTGCCGACTGGCGGGACAGCACATCTATATACTCCCGCATTTTCTCATTTTCCGGCTTTTCCTTCTCCAGCAGGTCAACGTAATTTACAATGGAGGTCAGCGGCGTCTTGATATCGTGGGACACGTTGGTGATAAGCTCGGTCTTGAACCGTTCACTCTTCATGCGCTCGTCCACGGCCTTCTGCATGCCCTCCCGGATATTGTTCAGGTCCTCCGCGTGGGCCTTAAGCTCTCCGTACATATGCTTTGTGTCCACTGTATAGTCCATGTCGCCTCCGGCTATGGCTCTGGCCCCCTCGCGGAGCTTCTTCATGCACAAAAGCACGTATATAAGCAGCGGCACCAGTATCAGTCTCTCCATGAACCAGCCAAGCAGGCCCGCACCGCCGTTTCCGAAGCTGATGCCCAGATACAAAAACTCCACCAGCAGTACCGCCCCGATAATAATGGCGGCTTTTTTTATGAGCGGAAGTGAACGGATAAGCCTCCATATTCCGCCAAACACGGTCTTTATCAGACGCCAGCACCAGCGCAGCACTCTGTATATGATGCAGCCTTTTATAATGCCCCCCGCCTTGAGGCGCGCGGCAAGGCTCATGAAGAACAGCAGCACCAGCAGGCCCTCAGCCAGCAGCATTACCCCGCTGGTAATTACTGTCACCACCGGCTGCCAATAGCCGCTCTCCGTCACGATTGCCGCGACCATCCCCCCCAGGGAAACTATAATGGCCGTAAACAGGTCAAAGGGTATCTTGTCTATTACGTTCAGTGTGACAGTGTCGCTCTCGTCCCGGTGACCGGCGGAGCAGAGCAGGAAGATAAACAGCATCACACTCAGCAGCAGGGAAACAGCGCCCACAGCGATCAGATCATACCGCATTTCATAGGCAGTGTCCAAAACCTCCATGGTAAAGGAGATGTTGTCCTCCTCGGCCATATCTGCCATAATATAGCCCGTTACTGTGACCCGCAGCGGCTGGGTGTAGCTCTCTTCAGCGTCGGCCTGCTGCACAGGCTCCGTGCTGGGCTGGGACAGCGCGGCTGTTGGCTCTGGCGTGGGCGTGGCTGTAGGCTGGGCCTCAGTGTCGCTCCCGTAGTAATACACGAATCCCCCGGTGCTGCCCTCCCAGATGGTTGCCCCGCCGGTATAGCCCTCATATATGGCCGTGCCCTCGCTGTCATAGATATTAAAGCGGTAATTGGAATTTTTATATATTTCGTCGGGATAGGTCCCGCTGCTTATCCAGTTGCCGACATGATAGTTATAGTTCGTGCCGATCGTGTCCAGCGCCTGCTCTCTTAAACGCTCATAGCCGTTGGGGTAAGCGTCAAATTCAGCCAGGACCGCGATGCCTGCCGCAGAAAACACCAGCGCAAAGGCGGTGCAGGTCAGCAGAATAATGGCCGCTATTTTTGCGGTAAGGCTTCCTCTAAGTTTTTTCATGGTCATCTGTCCCTTTCCATCTTATACCCCTGACCCCAGACAGCCTTTATATACCTTGGCTCGGCGGGGTTTATCTCTATCTTTTCACGCAGGTGCCTTATGTGTACCGCAACCGTGCTCTCCGCGCCGTAGGGCTCGTCGTCCCAGACTCTGCGGTAAATCACCTTGGGCTGGAACACCTCTCCCGGATGCTGCATAAGAAATTTGAGAATGTCGTACTCGGTGGGTGTAAGGCTCACGCTCTCCCCGTCCACTGTGACCTCCTTGCTCCGGTCGTCGATACATATTCCGCCTATGCGGAAGCTGTCGTCTCTCATGCTGCCGCCGCCCAGCTGCATATATCGCCTCAGCTGTGAGCGAACTCTCGCCAGCATCTCCACCGGGTTAAAGGGCTTTGTGATATAGTCGTCGGCCCCCACGTTCAGGCCCAGGACCTTGTCCGTGTCCTCGCCCTTGGCCGTCAGCAGTATGACGGGTACATTGCTGTGCTCTCTGATTTTTACCATGGCGCTTATGCCGTCCAGCTTGGGCATCATTATATCCATAAGCACCAGGTGAATTTCCTGAGTTTTGAGTATTTCCAGAGCCTCCATGCCGTTGTAGGCGGCAAAGCTACTGTAGCCCTCGGCCTCAAGATAGATCTTGAGGGCGGACACAATATCCTTTTCATCGTCGCATATCAGTATGTTGTACACTTTCTTCACCTCGCAGTTATTTTACGGCAAAGCCAATTAAGAACCAAGCTTCTTATTTCTTAAGATTTAATTAACAGCACACCAAAACCACAGAAAGATGGCTCCGGTGTGCTGTTAATTTTATTCGTCCAGCTTGAGTACAGCCAAAAACGCCTCTGTGGGTATCTGCACCGTGCCGAGCTGCCGCATCTTCTTTTTGCCTTCCTTTTGCTTTTCAAGCAGTTTTTTCTTGCGGGTGATGTCGCCGCCGTAGCACTTGGCCAGCACATCCTTGCGCATGGCCTTTACAGTCTCGCGGGCGATTATCTTGCCGCCTATGGCCGCCTGTATGGGCACCTCGAAAAGCTGCCGGGGGATATTGTCCTTGAGCTTTTCGCAGAGTCTTCTGGCTCTGGGATAGGCCTTTTCCCTATGGGCTATGAAACTCAGCGCGTCCACCTGGTCGCCGTTTAAGAGCATATCCACCTTTACAAGATCACTGGTCTTATACTCGGACAGCTCATAGTCCAGCGAGGCATAGCCCTTGGTACGGGCCTTCAGTGTGTCAAAAAAGTCGTATATTATCTCGTTGAGGGGCATCTCATAGTGCATCTCCACAAGACTTGTGTCCAGATACTGCATGTTTTTATACTCGCCCCGCCTATCCTGGCACAGGGGCATAATATTGCCCACATAGTCGTTGTGCGTGATGATGGAGACCTTCACATACGGCTCATAGGCCTCCTCTATCAAGACGCTGTCCGGATAGTTGTGTGGGTTATCCAC
>CAYFSB010000060.1:7104-8452 GCA_964345655.1 uncultured Oscillospiraceae bacterium | reverse complement strand
TCAGCGATGTGGCCGGCACCACCAGAGACGCGGTGGACACAGTATATGAAAACGACATGGGCCGCTATGTGTTTATCGACACTGCGGGCATCCGGCGCAAGTCCAAGGTGGATGAGCGCGTGGAGAAATTCTCCGTGCTGAGAGCGCAGCTGGCCATAGAGCGGGCGGACGTGTGCCTTATAATGATAGATGCCAGAGACGGCGTCACCGAGCAGGACACCAAGATAGCCGGGCTTGCTCATGAGGCAGGGAAGGCCAGCATAATAGTAGTGAACAAATGGGACCTGGTGGACAAGGAGACCGGGACCATGGAGAAGATGCGCAAGGATGTGATGCGGGATCTGAGCTTTATGAGCTATGCTCCGGTGCTCTTCATCTCCGCCCTCACCGGACAGCGCACAGACAGAATATTTGAGCTTATAAACTACGTAAACGACCAGAGCAATATGCGCATTACCACCGGCATGCTGAACAATGTCCTTGCGGATGCCCAGGCCAGAGTCCAGCCGCCCACAGACAAGGGGCGCAGGCTCAAGATATATTATATGACCCAGACGGGCATAAAACCACCGAATTTTGTCATTTTCTGCAACTCCAGAGAGCTTTTCCACTTCTCATACCAGCGGTATCTGGAAAATCAGATACGCGCCGTGTTTGGCCTTGAGGGTACGCCTGTGCGTATCGTGATAAGACAGAAAGGGGACAAGGAATGATCGTCTATTGGCTACTGCTCCTTATTACCGCGTTTATCGCATATACTCTCGGCAGTATGAGCACCATGGTGATCGCTTCAAACTTTGTCTTTCGCAAGAGCCTGAGAAAGCTGGGCAGGGGCAACGCGTGGCTGTCCAATTTTCGACGGGTCTATGGGACCTGGGGTTTTGTAAAGCTGCTTCTGGTGGAGCTTGTAAAGGATATCCTGCCGATAGTCATAGGCGGTCTGCTGCTGGGCATAAAGGGCCATGCTGTGGTAGGCTGGGCCTTCGCGGGCTTTTGCCTGGTGCTGGGCAGACTATATCCGCTGTTTTATGATTTTAAAGGCAGCCATGGGACCATTTGTATGATAGCTGCGGCCATGTTTATCAACAGCTCCATGGGTATTACAATAGCTATTCTGACAGCGGCGGTCATATGGTTCAGCCGTTATATCTCCCTGGGCACGATAGTGGGCGCGTTTATCATGGTGGTGGCCTCCATGCTGCTCATTGATGACTCGCTTACAATGACGCTGAGTATCTTTATTGCGGCGCTGATGCTTATAAAGCATATCCCCGCCATATCCAGACTTCTCAACGGCAAAGAGTCAAAGCTCAGCTTTGAAGAGGATATCAGATATAAGTTTGACGCG
>CAYFSB010000060.1:0-7094 GCA_964345655.1 uncultured Oscillospiraceae bacterium | reverse complement strand
TTCTGAACAGCCGCAACAGAAAAGGGCGTGATGCAAAACGGATGAGCTTGTAAATTCGCATACATTCGTTTCGCGTCACGCCCGGCTGTTGTTTCGGCGGACCTAAAACCGGTGGGTCTCCGGCGGTTCGGTAAAGGAGAAGATGGTGGCAGTGACATTCCGCAGATACCAGACCTCCGTGTTGCCGTCGTCCGGGGAGTAGAGGGCTTTCAGCTCCGGGTATGCCTCCAGCATGCTCACTCTGGCGGCCCGGCAGTCGTCCTCCACGGCGCTGGCCTCTACACGCAGCCAGCGGCCATCCAGCATGGCGCAGAGCTCCAGCTTGGGGTTGGAGTGGAGCTGTCGGGACACGGCCTTGGCCTTGCCGGTCTGTATATACAGCCTGCCGTTATAGATGTTCACCGTCCCGAAGGGGCGCACTCTGGGCTGGCCGTTTTCACAGGTGGCCAGATAATAGGTTCCGGCCTTCTTCAAAAAATCATAAATTTCCTGCATGTCTATTTCCTTTCATGCCCCTTAGGGCCACAAAGCTTATTATAATTCTAACCCGGCTGTCGACTTAATACAAGGCGCTTTTCTTGACTTTTTTGTAAACATGCGGTACATTCATAAAAATGGAGCGATTGACTTATGGGATTTGCTGAACTGTTTTTAATAGCCGTAGGGCTGAGTATGGATGCTTTTGCCGTATCCGTGTGTAAGGGCTTGAGCGTAAAAAAACTCTCACCCAGACACGCGGCGCTGGTGGGGATATATTTCGGTGGCTTCCAGTTCCTCATGCCTGTGGTGGGCTGGCTGCTGGGCTACCGCTTTGAGCAGATGATAACCAATGTGGACCACTGGATAGCTTTCGTACTGCTCTGTATTATCGGCGGCAACATGATAAAGGAGTCCTTCTCCAAGACGGAGGAGCTGAACGACGATTTCGGTTTTAAGACCATGCTGCTTCTGGCCGTGGCCACCAGTATCGACGCACTGGCTGTGGGCATCACCTTTGCTTTTCTGGAGGTGGATATCCTCCCGGCGGCGGGGCTTATAGGCATAACCACATTCCTGCTGTCGGCGGCGGGCATATACATAGGCAGAGCCTTCGGCGCAAAGTATAAGACCGGGGCAGAGCGGGCAGGAGGCATCATTCTCATACTCATAGGACTCAAGATCCTTTTTGAGCATCTGGGTATAATTTCATTCTGATAAAAAGCATAGGGACGGAGAATAAGTGCAGCTAAAGCAGAGAAATAAAATATGGATAATATGCCTTGTGATCGGCACACTCCTGCTTGGAATGGGGATACAGGCGGCGCTGGCCGTGCTGGATTACAGACGCAGCCGAGAGAGCGCTGCCGCTGTGGTGAGCGGGGCCTGCACCCTTGCCCAAAATGCCGTCGAGGAAGTGCTCAACGAGAACAAGCGGCTTGAGGAGGGCGTTCAGGCGGGCCTTGAAAAGAAAAAGCTCCACGCCGTCCAGCTTGCAAACCTGAACCTGCTGATCCTTGTAAACCCATGGAACCCGATCCCGGAGGGCTATGAGCCGGAGCTTCAGGACATAGGGCAGGAGATGCAGCTTGACGTACGCTGTGCAGACGCGCTGCTGAAAATGATCGAGGACTGCCGTGCCGCGGGAGGAAATCCATACATATGCTCCGCCTATCGCACACAGAGTGTGCAGGAGGCGCTGTACAACAACAAGATCCTCCGCCTGACTCTGGCGGGTGTGAACCTTGAGACCGCCCCGACGCTGGCCGCCCGGTCTGTGGCCGTGCCCGGCACCAGCGAACACCAGCTGGGCCTTGCAGTGGATATTATAGACGAATATTATACAAAGCTTGACGCGGGGCAGGAGAAAACCAGTACCCAGCAGTGGCTTATGGAGAACTAATGGCGCTATGGCTTTGTTCTGGCAGTACCGCTAGGTTGGCCGGGAATACGCTCATGATCTATATGAGCAGGGCGTGACACTGGAGGAGTATGTGGCTCTCCGGCGGGGCAGATAAACAGAGACACACAGTCACCCTTCTGTACAGGGCCGCAGCGCCCGTGCCGGAGGGTGACTGTTTTGACCGGCATAATTCTTAATTTTCTTAATTCGCTTTTCAATTTACATAAATTGCCAAAAAGTATACAAAAACTATACAAGTATAATGTATACTTACAGGGTTGATTGGGGAGGGATTTGATTGATCCGAGTACTGATAGTGGAAGACGAGAAACCCATATCCGAGCTTATAAGGCTGAGTTTGAGCAAGGCCGGGTACAGCTGCGCCTGCGTCTATGACGGAGCGGAGGCGGCGAATGTTCTGGAGAGGGAGCTGTTTGATCTGGTGCTGCTGGATGTGATGCTTCCTAAGGTGTCCGGCTTTGAGCTGATGGAATATATACAGCCCAGCGGTACGCCTGTGATATTTATCACCGCAAAGAACTCTCTGGATGACAGAGTAAAAGGTCTGCGCATGGGCGCGGAGGATTACATAGTAAAGCCATTTGAGGTGATGGAGCTGCTGGCAAGAGTTGAGGTGGTGCTGCGGCGCTATCAGAAAACCGAAGATATCATAAAAGTGGGGGACTTGACTATAGATTTACGGTCTATTCAAGTGACACGTGGGGGAGAACCTGTTTTTCTGACGAAGAAGGAATGGGACCTGATGCTGCTGTTCGTGCAGAATCCGGGCGCGGCGCTGTACAGGGAGACCATATATGAGCGGGTCTGGGGCGGAGAGTACCCGGTGGGAAGCCGGGTAGTGGATCTGCATATCCAGCGCCTGCGCAAAAAGATCGGCTGGGAGGACACCCTGCGCACGGTAAACCGTGTGGGCTACCGGCTGGAGCTGTAGGGACAGAGAATAGTTGCGGGAGAGGTTTGTGCAGTGAAATTCAGACTGAAGATCACCATATGTATGGTCTGGCTGCTGGCGCTGGCCTTTGGCATCGGCGGGAGCCTGCTCATTGCGCTGAATTTTTCCGGCAGTTTCCAGCGGGAGATCGACTCCGCCCTCAGCTCATACAGAATGGTGCTTGGCACGCTGCGCCTTGTGGACGATGTGGGCCCCATGCCCGACCATTCCAATCTCTCCCAGGCATTGGCCCAGATGAACTCTCAGGATGACGCAGGCTGGTCGGCGCTGCGGCTGGGCGATGGGGACTCGGTGATATACGAGGATAACCCGCTCAATCTGGACCTTGAGGACACGGTACAGCCGCAGGAGGGACAGGGCAGCGTGTGTGTGGTAAGTGACAGGCAGGGCAGGCGGCATATAAGGATAAGCGCCGTGCTGTCCACCGCAAACGACGTTTTACAGCTGGACCAGTGCCGCGACATAAGTGCGATTTACGCCCAGCGGGATCAGCAGCTGGATATATACAGGAAAGTTTTTATCGTTGTGGCTGCGGTGGGCGGCGCCGTATGCTGGGCCTTGGCCTATTGGCTTACCCAGCCGCTCAGCGCCCTGTCTGCCGCCTCCAAGCGCTTTGCCGCCGGAAATCTCTCGTACAGGGCCAAGGTGACGGCAGAGGACGAGTTGGGCATGCTCACATGTGACTTTAACGCCATGGCGGAAAAGCTGGAGGAGAATATCGCCACCATCCGCAGCTCGGCCGCCCGGCAGGAGAGCTTCATGGGCAACTTTGCCCACGAGATGAAAAACCCCATGACCTCAATTATAGGCTATGCGGAGCTTATCCGCTCCCAGACGCTTACCGAGAGTGAGCAGATGGACGCGGCAAACTACATTTTCTCCGAGGGCAAGCGCCTGGAGAGCCTGTCGCTGAAGCTGCTGGACATTCTGGTAGTGAAGAAAAAAGACGTGGAATTTTCTGCTGCCCGGCCGGCCCAGCTTATCGGGGGAATGGTGCAGCATCTTGAGCGGGTATATGCCGAGCAGGGAATAATCCTGCGCTGCAAATGTCAGGATGGTTACTGCCTTTTAGAGCCGGAACTGGTGAAATCCCTGCTGGCGAACCTGCTGGACAATGCCCGGAAGGCTATGGACAGGGGTGGGAATATCTATGTGCTGTCCCAGATGACGGAGCAGGGCTGCCTTATAAAGGTGGCGGACAACGGCAGAGGCATACCGGAGGAGGAGCTCTCCCGTATAACGGAGGCCTTTTACCGGGTGGACAAGTCCCGCTCAAGAGCACAGGGGGGCGTAGGACTTGGGCTGGCGCTGTGCAGCGAGATAGTTCGCCTGCACAATGGCAGCATGCAGTTTGAAAGCAGGCTGGGCAACGGCACCTGCGTCACCGTGGAGCTGAACGGGGGCGCCATATGAATCACATAAGAATAAAAAACGGGGGAAAGCCCAGGAACATTCTGAGAGTTTTCCTCGTCATATTGATATTGGCTGCCGCAGTGACTGTGGGACTGCTGCTGCCGGGCATGATCTGTGCCGTACAGAGCGGCAGCATCGACAGATATAACCGGCAGGCGGATCTGGGCACCGGGGCGCTGAGCCTGACCAGCGACGACGCGAAGCTTGAAAAGCTGCGCCTTATAAACGACGCCCAGAGATATGAGCGCATGGGTTCGCCCATGGAGACTGTGAATATAAGCGACGGTCAGTTTATGACAGCCGGAGACGCCATGGAGGCACTTGACCAGGTGGCGGAGCTTATTTCCGGTACGGGGCTGCCCTGCTGTGAATTTTCTGCGGCAGATGTGCAGTTTGTGGAGCCGAAGCTGATGGTATCGGACGTGTCCGGCATGACAACCGCTATTGTCTGGTCGGTGGGGCTGTATTCCTCAGACGGGGAGAATTATCAGAATCTTTACTATCTTGTGGACGACTCCACCGGGATAATCCTGGCGGTGAAGCATGACCAGTCAGGCGGTGGATTTGCCGCGGGAATTGAGCAGCAGCGTCAGGCGCTGACGGGCATCGCCGAAAATATGAGTGAGTGTTACTGCTTCTCAGATACGGAGATAAACGCTCCGGATATTGACTCAGACGGCGCCGGCTATGAGAGCAGCTATTATATCAGCTTTATCAGAGACGGAGAGATCTTGCTGAAAGTGCCGGTCACGATAACCATGGACAGCTGGTCAATAAACTATGGCAGCTGAGATACCGTAGATTTTTCATGGGAATATACAAAAACGATACATTAAATTGTCACAAAGTATACAGTAAAGGTTTATCATATGCCTGTACGATGAAAGTGCGGGAAAGAGGACGAAGAGATGCAGGTGAGCGATGCCGATTTCTACCCCGTGTGTGAAAAGAAAAAGACGGGGAATTTAATAAGAGCGCTTGTGATACTTCTGTGCGCGGCTTTGCTGACGGTACTGGGAATAAGAGTATTCACATGGACGCAGAAGCGGCAGGAAACTGAGCTTCTGGCGTTGACAAATCCCTGGAACAGTGTGGCCTCTGCGGAGTTTACGCCGAAGCTCATCGACATTGGCGGCGGTATGCAGGCAGATAAGCGCTGCGCGGCACAGCTTGAAAAGATGCTCTCCGACTGCGCTGCTGCGGGCAACTCTCCCCAGGTGTATGCAGCCTACAGAAGTGCCGAGGCGCAGCAGAGTCTGTATGACGAAAGGCTTCAAGAGCTTCTGGATAAGGGCAGCAGTCCCGAAGAGGCTGAGGCACAGGCGACACAGGAGCTGGCAAAGCCCGGATACAGCGAGCATGAGCTGGGGCTTGCGGTGGACATTGTGGATGCGGCCTGCCAGAAGCTGGATCTGAGTCTGGTAGACACCGAAACCTGCAAGTGGCTCATGGAAAACTGCTGGAGCTATGGCTTTATTCTCAGATACCCGGAGGGAAAGACGGATGTGACGGGCTTTATGTATGAGCCCTGGCACTACCGCTATGTGGGTGTCACCGCAGCCGAACAGATGCAGCAGCTGGACCTGACCTTTGAGGAGTACATGGCCATGTTCTACAGCGAACAGGCTGTAGTAGTCTACGAGGACTGAAAACAGACATAAAAAGGAGGGCGGACATGCCGCGCCTCCTTTTTTCATGCCGTATTGAAAAAAATCCGAGACTACGGTATAATACAGAAGGAATTAATTTACGGCATTTTATAGCCGGAGGCAGAACCATGAAAAAATTTTGCGTTATACTACTGGCAGCCCTGCTGACGCTGCCCCTCTGGGGCTGCGGGAAAAAGGACACTGCCGCCGAACCGACTGCCACCGTGCAGCCGGAGGCTCAGGAGCAGGTACTTGAGGTCAAAATCACCCCTGAAAATCTGTATGATTATTTTGAGTACAGGGAATATCCGACCTATTATAAAAATGAGAACGGAGATATCACCTCCGTTCAGATAGCATACGGGTTTGCGCTTAAGGAAGGCTACAGGGCCGAAAACAACAGCCAGCATACCGATACCATGTCTGTCACATTCACTGCGGACGGCGTGGTGAACAGCGGCAGCTTTGATGTGGATTTTTCCACATGTCAGTACACCGGCACCGTGGCTGACACCCAGCGGGAGACCGTCAGCCAGACGCTGAAATTCTGGGCCAAGGGGGACAGGACCATTGTATGGAACTTTGGGGTATACAGCGACAGCTACATAAATTACCTTGAGAATTTTACCGTCACCGCGGCCCAGGGCAAGGTGTACCTTATAAAAGAATAAGGCCGACATAAAGCGGCCGCCGAAAAAAGACTGTCAATCTGAGAGCGGGCGAAGGTGCTTTCCTGAAAAGTATTCAGAGAGAGCTTCCTCAGCCATAGAGCCTCAGATTGACAGCTTTTTATTTCGCGGCAGATTTTTACAGCAGAAAGACCAGCAGCAGTACAAGGGCAGCTCCCGCCCCGGCTGTCAGCAGTGCGGCGTACAGTGGAAAGCGGCGGCGCACAGGCGGCGCAATGGAACGGGCACAGTCACCAGCCGCACTGCGGGCCTGGCGCAGCAGCTCCCCGCGGCTGAGAGCGGTGTTTTGAAAATAGTCGTCCCGGAGAATGAACAGCGCCTCTGTAAACCTGGGGTCCGGCGGCTTTACCACTATCATATTGCGCATGCAGCCCTTCACAGGCTCCCTCCTTTCTGCACTTTCCGGCCTTGCCCGGACTTTTAGTGCGCTGGATCTGTCCGAGAGCCGGGAGAGACGCCGGAATATCATGCCCGCTCCTCCACCCGGACTG
>CAYFSB010000059.1:5594-8456 GCA_964345655.1 uncultured Oscillospiraceae bacterium | reverse complement strand
CCCGATACACTCAAGGCAAATATTCACAGCCTTTTGGGCCACCTCCGCCGGCTCCCCGACCCAGATGCCCAGGGCTATCAGAAGCACCGCCGCCGCAAGCAATGCGGCGGTGATGAGTCTGCGGCCCCTCACCGGGCAAAGAGGTCGTTGAAGGCCTCAGTCATGGTGGGATGGGTGTATATCTGGTCGCGCAGTACAGTATAGCCCGCCCCAATAAGCGTCAGCCGCCTGGGCAGCACATCGTTATCCATCAGGGTCTCGCTTGTATACACGGCGCCGTTGCCCTCCAGACCGGCAAGCTTCGGCATTATAGGCAGAGCGCCCGTGTTTATGAAAATGTTCTCCCCGGAGAGCAGCTCCGTACCGCCTCCGCTCAGCGCCACCTCCACCTGTCCGGGGGCGGCAAAGCTTCCCACTCCGTCATATATGGTCACGTTCGGAAGCATATTGAGCTTGTCATAGTTTTTGCCTCGGAGCAGTCCGGTTACTCTGCGCTTTTCGGCTATGGCGCCGGCATAGCGGGCCGACTTCTCCGAGAAGCTTTCCTCTAAATGCAGCGCGGCCTCCTCTGCGGCGGTAACAAGGGATTTTGAGGGGATGCAGCCCACATTGATGCAGGTGCCGCCATACATGTCCTTTGAACGCTCTATCATTGCTACAGTCTTTCCCTGCTTTGCAAGCGCTCCGGCCAGTGTCTTTCCGCCCTTGCCAAAGCCTATTATTATTGCGTCGTATTTCATTTTTGCGCCTCCTTGGGCTTAAAAATCATATCGCTTATGGAGCCTATTGTCACAGTCTCCAAAAAGTCGGTACACTGTTCGTTAAGTCTGGAATAGAGCATGTCCATTATCGCCCCCATGCCGGAGGAGACCAGGCAGTCCCTGTCCATATCTCCGGAGCGCCAGTTCATTGACACAGGCTCTTCATCCAGCGACTCCAGCACGGTTTTCAGGCTTATCCCGCCGCCGTCCGGCCGGGTCATATATCCGCTGCTCTGGCCGCGCACCGCCTCCAGAAGTCCGCGCTGATGGAGTATTGACATCACCTTGCGCACCCTGGCGGGGTTGGTGCAGATATTGTCCGCCAGTTCCTGGCTGGATGTCACCCGCCCTGTGTGCAGCAGATACACCAGCGCATGTACCGCAAGCGGGAACTGGGCCGTCATTACTCTGCCTCGGCCAGGATAGAATCCACTATGGCCGCCCAGTCAGAGCCGCTGCGGGAACCCACATAGGCCTGACCTACCTGCTGGCCCTTTTCGTTTACAAAAATCGTCGTAGGCACGGAGTTTACACCTTTAAGCTGATTGGTCATCAGCGGAGAAGTGGGCAGAAGATGTATATAGTTTGCTCCGGTCTCTTCCACCAATGCCCTCACGTCCTCCACCTGAGACTGCACAAAGCTGCCGTCGCTGTTCTGTGACACATCAGCCACCAGCCCCACTATCTGCACACCCTTTTCGGAATAGTCCGCCGCCAGCTCCCCAAGCTCAGGCATCTCCCTGAGGCAGGGTCCGCAGAAGGTGGCCCAGATATTCACCATGGTGAGCTTATAGCCGGAAAATACGCTCTCATCCCTTGCAATGCCGTTTAAATCATAGGCCACGAAAGACTCAAATGTTCCCTCGTTCTCCTCCTGCTGCCAAGCACCGGTCTCGGTCTCATAGGGCCAGTCGTTTATACCGCCGAAGTCAAAGAGCTTTGTATAACCAAGCTCGGAGAGCTTTGCCGCGGCCTGGGCGCTGCGGTTTCCGCTGCGGCAGTATATCAGGATCTCAGTGTCGAGCACCGGGAGCTGGGCCGGACGGCTGTCCCCGATCTCCTCGTTTGGTATGAGTATCGCGCCGGGGATGTGGGCGGCCTCATATTCCTCCGCAGTGCGTACATCCAATATTACTATCGGCTCTCCGCTCTGCATGCGCTCATAGGCCTGCTCCGCGCTTATCTTCTGGGGTTCAGCCGAAGCGCTGTCATCTGCGGCGCTCTGTACTGCGGCGCTGCCGGTACTCTCCGGCTGGGCCGTACCCGCATTGTTTCCGCTGCTTCCGCAGGCGCTGAGAAGCAGAGCCGCACACAGCAATGACGATATCAGAATCTTGTATTTCATATAAATTTCCTCCTGAAGTTTTGAACTAATGTAATCTTAGCAGTTACATTAAATTCTGTCAAGCCTATTTTATGCTTTTTAATTTTATTTATGCTCTCTTAGCGCGCCATGTCCTAAACAAGCCCGGCGGCCATGGCTTTGGGTAACAAAGCAGCGCTCTCAGACGCGGTATCGGCGAAAAAAACATGTCA
Source organism: uncultured Oscillospiraceae bacterium (assembly GCA_964345655.1). GTDB lineage: Bacteria > Bacillota > Clostridia > Oscillospirales > Oscillospiraceae > Limivicinus. The sequence continues at coordinate 6,159 of CAYFSB010000059.1, read as the reverse complement.
TTCTCAGGCCTGACGGTCTCAGAATGACATGTTTTTATGGTTATAAAATTTAGCTTTGTGTGAAAAATTGTCTCAAATAAACATCATGTGTTCCGGCGCGCTCAGGTCTGCATGGCGGGCTCCTGCTCCATGTTCTTTCTGGCGGCGGAGAGCATCAGCTTTATGCGGTTGAGCTGGTTTACCTCGCTGGCTCCGGGGTCATAGTCCACTGCCACGATATTGGCCTGCGTGTAGGCTTTTCTCAGCGCCTTTATGACGCCCTTGCCCACCACATGGTTCGGCAGGCAGGCAAAGGGCTGGACGCAGACGATATTGGGCGTGCCCTCGGTCAGAAGCTCCGCCATCTCTCCGGTCAGGAACCAACCCTCTCCGTACTGGTTGCCAATGGACAAAAACGGCTTTGCCAGCTCCGCCACCTCTTTTATCGGCACTGCCGCGCTGAAGCGGCTGCTGTCTCTCAGCGCCTCCTGCGCCGGGCGGCGCAGCAGCCCTATAGCGTCCAGCACCAGTTCGCTGCCTGCCTCCGAGGCCCAGGTTCCGCCCAGAAATTCATGCTTATAATCCG
>CAYFSB010000059.1:2253-5584 GCA_964345655.1 uncultured Oscillospiraceae bacterium | reverse complement strand
CAGCAGTAGCACAGAAAATCCATAAGGTCCGGGACCACAGACTCAGCGCCCTCTTCCTCAAGCAGCTCCACAAGATGGTTGTTTGCAAGAGGCATGTACTTTACAAGTATCTCCCCAACGATGCCCACCCGCGGCTTTTTCAGGCTCTCATCCAGCGGCAGGCTGTCGAAAGCCTCCACAATACCGCGGCACACGTCTTTATACCTGTAAGGGCTCTTATCATTTACAATGGAGTCAACGCAAATATTCTTCCAGTGCTCGTGCAGGGCATTTGCGGAGCCTTTTACAAGCTCATACGGCCGCACCCTGTACAGGCAGCGCATAAACAGATCCCCGTAGACCACCGACCTTCCCGCATCCAGGAGCATGGCCGGGGGCATTCTGAAGCCGCTGTTCTTCTCCATGCCGTTGGCATTCAGGGAGATGACCGGTATCTTTGACAGCCCCGCCTTATCCAGTGCCCGGCGAATGAAGCCCACATAATTACTGGCCCGGCAGCAGCCTCCGGTCTGCGTCATGATAATAGCCAGTCTGTCCGTGTCGTATTTCCCGGACAAAACCGCGTCCATCACCTGACCCACCACGGTGATAGATGGAAAGCAGGCGTCGTTATTGACAAATTTCAGTCCTGTGTCAATAGCGGTGCGGTTATCGTTGCAGAGGATTTCCATGTTGAAGCCGTATTTTTTAAACACGGGGCAGAGCATGTCAAAGTGTATCGGGCTCATCTGAGGCGCCAGAATGGTGTAGCCCTGCTTATACATTTTCTTTGTAAATTCGCTCCGGTGATATACCGTGGGGCTTCCCGGCGCGCTGTCCTCCCCGGCATCCCGCTGCTTCATAGCCGCCAGCAGGCTTCTTATCCTGATGCGCACCGCGCCCAGATTGTTCACCTCGTCTATTTTCAGGCAGGTGTACAGCTTGCCGCCGCTCTCAAGGATATCACAGACCTGATCGGTAGTGACGGCATCCAGCCCGCAGCCAAAGGAATTGAGCTGGATAAGCTCCAGGTGCCGATGTCTGCATACATACTCCGCCGCGGAATACAGCCTTGAGTGGTACACCCACTGGTCATTGGCCCTGAGAGGGCGCTCCGGGTCAAAATCCAGCGGCAGGCTGTCCTCGCTGAGTACCGCCAGACCATAGGAGGCTATAAGCTCCGGTATGCCGTGGTTTATCTCCGGGTCGATATGATAGGGTCTGCCTGCCAGCACTATGCCGCGTCTGTCATTTTTCTCTATCCAATCCAGCACCCGCCGGCCCTCGGCTTTTATGTCCTCCTTGGCCTTCGCCTGCTCAAGGACCGCCTCATGCACGGCAGCGCGCACCTCTTTTTCAGGTATAGCCCACTCCTCGGCGCACAGGCGAACAAGCCTGTCGGCGGCGGTCTTCTCCGTTGTGAAAGCTATAAACGGCCTTATGTACCTGACCTTTCCTTCGGAGACATCCTCCACGTTGTTTTTCAGATTTTCCGGGTAGGATACGACGATTGGGCAGTTATAGTGGTTTTGTGCCCCCGGAGTCTCCTGGCGCTCGTAAAAGACGCAGGGGTGAAAGATGGTCTTAATCCCCTTGTCTATGAGCCACTGGACATGGCCGTGGGCAAGCTTCGCCGGATAGCACTCGGACTCGGAGGGAATAGTCTCCATGCCCAGAGTATAGATTCCTCTGGATGACTTTGGGGACAGCAGCAGACGAAATCCCAGCCTTTTGAAAAACACGGTCCAAAACGGATAATTTTCATATACATTTAAAACCCGCGGCATACCTATAAAGCCCCGTGTGGCCTCATCCTCTCCAAGCGGCTCATAGTCGAACATGCGTTTGAGCTTGTAGGCTATAAGATTTGGCCCCTTGTCTGCCGAGGCGCTGCCGCCCAGTCCCTTTTCACAGCGGTTGCCGGTGATATGCCGCCGGCCGCCGGGGAACTTATTGACCGTCAGCATGCAGTTGTTTGAGCAGCCGCCGCAGCGGGCGGTGGATGTCTCATATGTAAGGGAAATGATCTCATCCAGCGGCAGCATGCTGCTGTTCTGACCGTGATAGCGCTCCTTTGCGATAAGCGCCGCGCCAAAGGCGCCCATTATACCGGAGATGTCCGGGCAAACCACCTCCACCCCCGCAATACGCTCAAAGGCCCGCAAAACGGCTCTGTTATAAAATGTGCCGCCCTGCACAACTATCCTCCGCCCCAGAGATGCGGGATCGGTAAGCTTGATGACCTTATAAAGCGCGTTTTTTATAACCGAATACGCAAGCCCTGCGGAGATATCATGTACTGTGGCGCCCTACTTCTGGGCCTGCTTTCCATTTGAGTTCATAAACACCGTGCATCTGGTGCCCAGATCCACAGGATTTTCAGCAAACAGCGCCTCATTTGCAAACTCCTCTGCGCTCAGGCCCAGGGAATTCGCAAAATTTTCAAGGAAAGAGCCGCAGCCTGAGGAACAGGCCTCGTTTAAAAGCACCGTGTCAACACAGTGGTTCTTCAGCTTGATGCACTTCATGTCCTGTCCGCCGATGTCCAGAACGCAGTCCACCTGGGGGTCAAAAAAGGCCGCCGCAGTGCTGTGGGAGATGGTCTCCACCTCGCCCTCGTCCAGACAAAACGCAGATTTAAGCAGCGCCTCGCCATAGCCTGTGGAACAGGAACGTACGACCCGCGCCGTCTCCGGCAAGTGCTTTTTAAGGTCGGCCACGGCGCTGATGGCAGTCTTCACAGGGTTTCCCTGATTATTTGAATAATATGAATACAGCAGCTCCCCGGCAGTGCCGACCACAGCTATCTTTGTGGTGGTAGAGCCTGCGTCCACACCCAAAAAGCAGTCCCCGGTATAGGTCTCCAGCTGGCCCTTGGGCACTCTGGCCTGCGCGTGCCGGCGGCAAAACTCCTGAAAGTCTTCCTCTGAACTGAAGAGCGGTTCCACTCTTTTCAGCTCAAAATCCATCTGAATACCGCCCTCAAGCCGGGAGATCAGTTGAGATATCTCCACATCCTCAGCGTCCCCGGACTCCAGCGCCGCACCCATGGCAGCAAACAGATGTGAGTTTTCCGGGTCTACGACCATGTCCGGCGTCAGCTTCAATGTGCGGATAAAGGCTTTTTTCAGCTCCGGCAGAAAATGCAGCGGCCCGCCTAAAAATGCAACGCAGCCCCTTATAGGCTTGCCGCAGGCAAGTCCGGATATGGTCTGGTTGACCACCGCCTGAAAAATGGAGGCGGCGATATCCGTGCGGGCAGCGCCCTCGTTAAGCAGGGGCTGAATGTCGCTTTTGGCGAAAACGCCGCAGCGGGAGGCGATGGGGGATATGGTATGGGCCTCCTCCGCCA
>CAYFSB010000059.1:0-2243 GCA_964345655.1 uncultured Oscillospiraceae bacterium | reverse complement strand
GGACACCGCCAGGTCGGCCTTTGTGACCCCTTCGTTTATAAGAGGCTGTATATCAGTCTTTGCAAAAACGCCGCAGCGTGCGGCAATGGGATATATTTCTTTGTAATTCTCAGCCTCTCTGTTGAGTCCCTCCGCGTCGGTCTGGAGCAGTGCCGCCATCTGGTCGATAAATGAGCCTGTGCCGCCGGCGCAGACGCCGTTCATGCGCTCATCAAGGCCGCCCTTGAAGTAGATTATCTTTGCGTCCTCACCGCCAAGCTCAATGGCCACATCAGTCTGCGGCGCCGAAAACTGCAGCGCCGAGGCCACGGCCACTACCTCCTGCACGAAGCCGATCTTCAGCGCTTTCCCAAGATTTATTGAGCCGGAGCCTGTAATTTTCACCTTAATGATACAGTCCCCAACCTGCTCCTGCGCCTCTTTCAAAAGCTCACACAGCGACTCCTGTGTATGGGCCCTGTGCCGACGGTATCTGCCGAAAATTATCTCTCCCTGCTCATCAAGCAAAACCAGCTTTACTGTTGTCGAACCTATGTCGATCCCCGCGCGATAGACCTGCATTGTTATTTCCTCTTTATGCCATGATTCTCGGCCTTGGCACGTATTTGCCCCACTTATCCCTATATGGATACGGTGCCGCCGGATATGGCCATAATTATAAGCATTTAATTGCTAAGTTTCTGTTAAGAATTCTGATTATTTGATTTTTGTTCATTCTTCCGAACAGGCGGCTATATACAGTAGGAACTGATCGTCTGGCTTTTTCAGATTGCAGCCCGTGAGCCGTTCTATCTGGCCAATGCGGTAATAGAAAGTGTTTTTATGGACATATGCCGCTCCGGCCGCCGCTTCCGTGCTGCCGTTATTTCTGAAATACAGTCTCAGAGTATCCAGTATTGAGAGTCTCTCCCTTTTTGTGCAGCCGGAAAAGATCTGGGCCTCAACATTTTTTCTCACCAGCTCCGGAATACACTGTATGACAAATTCCGGTGAACAATCAGTATATCGGGCAATCTGTTTTTTCTTTATCTGCGCTGCGATACGGCAGGCTGTTCTTGCCTGCTCGTAATACACTCTCAGCTTCAGCCCGTTTTCCGCCGCTGAGGATACTCCGCAGTATGGCTTTATGCGAAAAAATGAGCCGATATCGCTCATAATCTCCGCCATAACCACGCAGGCACTCTCTACGCTGCGCTCATTTAAAATTATACTCAGCTCGCCGCGCAGGCTAAGGCACAGGTTCTGATGATCTCCGCTGAGTCTGCGCCGGACAAACTGTGCCACCTTCACAAGCAAAAACTCATCCGCATCCATCATGTCGTAATTTCTGCCGCAGTCGATGACAGCCACGACCCGTGGACAATGGACATCTATCTTGAGCGGGGCACTTCTGTATTCAAGCTCCTCCGGCGCCATGTTTTCCGCGTTAAGCCAGTTTTCCGCGAAAATATCCCGCGCACTGTCGCTGGCGCTCTCCTCCTCTTTGCGCCGTATATCCTGCACCATTATTTCCGTCATTTTCTTTATCACTCCACCGAAGACCGACAGCTCCAGGGGCTTTCCCGTGATCCCTATTACGCCCTCTACCCTGCCGTCTATTACAATAGGCAGGTTGACGCCCTGTCTCACGCCGCCCGCACTGTCGTCATCATATACAGTGAGCATGTGCAGGTTTTCTTTTATAAGCCGCCGTGCCCCCTCGTGCAGCCGCCCAATACGCCCTCTGTCTGTACTGGCCGCAATCTGCCCATCCGTGTCTATAATATTTATATCGTGCCCTATTACGTTTTTCAGCTCTTCTGCTATCTGCTGGGCACTCCCAGTAGAAATAAACATGGCAGCTCCTTTTTTGTATTAAATACAAATTTTTTTATTTACAATTGTAACTGTTACAATTGTACAGCAGATATAATTTGAAAGCAAGGAGGCGATTTTAATGAAAATAGTGATACTCGACGGTTATACGGAAAATCCCGGCGATTTGAGCTGGGACGCGCTCAGACAATATGGGGAGCTGACAATATATGACCGGACCCCCTATGACGATGAGGAGATAATCCGCCGCATTGCTGATGCGGAGGTAGTGATGACCAACAAGGTGCCCGTGTCCCGGCGCACGATTGACGCATGCCCCGGCATAAAATTTATCGCCGTGCTGGCCACAGGTTATAACATTGTGGACTACAATTACGCGAGAGAAAAGGGCATTCCCGTGTCAAACGTGCCCGCATACGGCACCGCAT
>CAYFSB010000058.1:7689-8457 GCA_964345655.1 uncultured Oscillospiraceae bacterium | reverse complement strand
TCTGCCTGTTTTCAATAGCGGTGCAGGTCTTTTTCCCGTATCTCATCATCTACATACAAAACTATCTGGGCATTACGGACTATGCCATCGTTCTGGGCGTGGTGCTGATAGCGGCTTCGGTAGTGAGCGTGGTGTCCGGCAGATTTATAGACCGCCTTGGCAAGCTGCGCTTTACGGTGCCGGCGGCGCTGATAATGCTGGCGGGGCTTGTAGCCATGTATTTTGTCCGCTCCGGAGGGGCTGTGATGGCGGCGGGGTCTGTGATGATGTCCGGGTATATGATGATGTCCGCGGCGCTCAGCGCCAATATAAGAGACTGGACGCCGGAGGGCAAAGTTGGGCATTTTCAGGGTATACGCATGATATTTGCGGTGCTGCTGCCAATGATAATCGGCCCGTCCATCGGCGCGCAGGTCATCCGGGGCAGCGACAGCACCTATGTTGACCTGGGCCAGGTGAAGACCGTGCCCACACCGGAGATATTTCTCGCCGCCGCTCTGGTGCTGCTGCTGGTGGCGGTGCCGGTGCTGATACTGCGGCGCAGGGGGAAAAAGAATGAAATATGATGTGCATACAGTGGCCCGGCCGGAGGATATCGACCACTCTCCAAAGCTGCCGGTGGCAGATTACCGCTGGCTGCGGGGCTATGAGCCGGAGACCTGGGCCTCGGTGGTATATGTGAGGGACAGCGGCTTTCTTATCCGTATGGACTGCCTTGAAAAAGCGCCCAAAGCCGTGTATACTCAGCCTGACTCGCCCGTGTGCCGG